>NZ_JABMCW010000720.1:0-618 GCF_013179705.1 Pseudomonas sp. CM25
GGTGGTCATCGACCCGGCGGGCAATATTTCCACTGAAGTGCCAGTGGCCGGGCCTACCGGCACCGAAGCCGCAACGCCTACCGGCCTGAGCATCAGCGCCGACGGCTTCCTGCTCACCGGCCAGGGCACCGTCGGCTCGCTGATCACCGTAACTTCCGGGGGCACCACCCTGGGCACCGTCACCGTCGGCAGCGACGGCACCTTCCGCGTGTTCTTCCAGAACGCCCAGCTCAATGCCCAGACCCTGCAAGTCAGCGCCCGCACCACGGTCGACGGCGAGCCTTCGGTGCCAGCCACCCTGGTGGCCAACGACACCACGGCGCCGAATGCACCGACCGCAGCCATCGACCGGACCGGCAGTACGCTGACCGGCCAGGGCGAAGTCGGCGCTACCGTACGCGTGACCGATACCCAGGGCACTGTGCTCGGTACCGCCACCGTGGGCAGCAACGGCTTGTACACCGTCACCCTCACGCCAGCGGTCGCCAACGGCCAGAACCTGATCGTCACCCAGGCCGACGCCGCAGGTAACGTGTCGCTGGCCGCCAGCCTGCAGGCACCCGACCTGCAGGCACCGCTGGCCGCCAGCAATCTCAGCCTCAACGGCGCAGCTACCGT
>NZ_JABMCW010000721.1:0-610 GCF_013179705.1 Pseudomonas sp. CM25
GGTGTGATTCATGACTGGGGTGAAGTCGTAACAAGGTAGCCGTAGGGGAACCTGCGGCTGGATCACCTCCTTAATCGACGACATCAGCCTGCTGATGAGCACCCACACGAATTGCTTGATTCATTGTAAAAGACGATCAAGACCCAAAGTTGTACCGTTAGGTCTGTAGCTCAGTTGGTTAGAGCGCACCCCTGATAAGGGTGAGGTCGGCAGTTCAAATCTGCCCAGACCTACCATTTTGATTGGAATGGTGAGCACCCCATGCCTCTGGATAAAGAGAGGTGAGGACGGCTCTTCTGCAGTTCAAATCTGCCCAGACCTACCATTACATGGTTTAGCCGCAGAATACGGGGCCATAGCTCAGCTGGGAGAGCGCCTGCCTTGCACGCAGGAGGTCAGCGGTTCGATCCCGCTTGGCTCCACCACTTTCGCTGTACACAGTCACTTGTCAGAACTTAGAAATGAACATTCGTGAATGAATGTTGATTTCTGACTTTTGTCAGATCGTTCTTTAAAAATTCGGATATGTGATAGAAATAGACTGAACACCAGTTTCACTGCTGGTGGATCAGGCTAAGGTAAAATTTGTGAGTTCTGCTCGAAAGAGCGA
>NZ_JABMCW010000722.1:0-608 GCF_013179705.1 Pseudomonas sp. CM25
CACTCTCGAACTGAACGTTCACTCGTCTGTTGAAGTCTCCGAAGTCTCCGGCGAACTCCGTTTCGTCGCTCGCAACGGTGATCAGCAAGCTCGTGCTATGGCCGGTACTACCCGTGCCCTGGTCAACAACATGGTCCAAGGCGTAAGCCAAGGCTTCGAGCGTAAGCTCCAGCTGGTCGGTGTTGGTTACAAGGCGCAGGCTAAAGGCACCGTCCTGAACCTGGCTCTGGGCTTCTCGCATCCAGTGGACTACGAACTGCCAGCCGGTATCACCGCTGAAACACCTAGCCAGACCGACATCCTGATCAAGGGTATCGACAAGCAGCTGGTAGGTCAGGTGGCCGCTGAAATCCGCGACTTCCGTCCACCAGAGCCTTACAAAGGCAAGGGTGTGCGTTACGCGGACGAAGTAGTCCGTCGTAAAGAAGCCAAGAAGAAGTAGGGCCTAGCAAATGACCGACAAAAAAGTTATTCGACTGCGTCGCGCTCGCAAAGCACGTCTCAAGATGCACGAACTCGAAGTCGTGCGCCTGTGCGTGTTCCGCTCCTCGCAGCACATCTACGCCCAGGTCATTTCGGCCGACGGCAGCAAGGTTCTGGCAAGCGCC
>NZ_JABMCW010000723.1:0-605 GCF_013179705.1 Pseudomonas sp. CM25
AGGCAACTTGCATTTACAGCTCCACGGGCATAGCTTCCTGATGTTTTCCATATCCGTGCCCAGGAGCAACTCCATGTACACCGGCATCGTCCAGGCCGTCCGCCCGCTGCTTGATGTGACCCGCTACCCGGGCCACAACCAGTTCACCATCGACCTCACACCCGAACTGCTCGACGAGCTGAAGATCGGCGCCAGCGTCAGTGTCGAAGGTACCTGCCTGTCGGTTACCCAAATCGATGGCACGCAGGTCAGGTTCGACGCCATGAACGCCACCCTCGAGCGCACCAACCTGCGCTGTTTGAAGGCCGGCCAGGGCGTCAACATTGAACGTTCGGCGAAGATGAACGCCGAAGTCGGCGGCCACCTGATGGCAGGCCACATCGCTACCACCGCCGAAATTGTCGAACTGTCGATCAAGGAAACCGGCGCTTTCATCACGTTTCGCATGCCACCGGAATGGGGAAAATATGTGTTCCCGCGCGGCTTCATCGGGGTCAACGGTTGCAGCCTGACCGTCGCCGATGTCGACGACAATGTGGTCACCATCAACCTGATCCCGGAAACCCTGCGCCAGACCACGTTCGCCAGCTACAAGGCCGGCGAGC
>NZ_JABMCW010000725.1:0-598 GCF_013179705.1 Pseudomonas sp. CM25
GCCGCGTGCCGAATGCTGTGCTGCTGGAGATCTTCACCGACAGCGGCGTGGGCACCCTGATTACCAACTGCAAGCCGCGCTGACTGGCTAGCTTTCACCGGCCCTGTCGCCGGCAAGCCAACTCCCACAGAACCCCCACAAACCTTGAAACCTGTGGGGCACTTGTGGGAGCTGGCTTGCCGGCGATGAGCCGGAACAGGCGGCATAAAAAAGGCGACCTTCACAAGAAGGTCGCCTTTTTCATTGCCAGGCCAGGATCAGATCCCGTACTGCGCCCGGTAGGCCTCGACAGCCGGCAGGTGCTGCTTCAGCTGCGGGTCATCGGCCAGGAACTCCAGCACCTGGGTCAGCGAGACGATGCTGACCACAGGGATGCCGAAGTCGCGTTCCACTTCCTGGATGGCCGACAGCTCGCCATTGCCACGCTCTTCGCGGTTCAGCGCGATCAGCACGCCGGCGGCCTTGGCCTGCTGGGCGTTGATGATCTGCATGACTTCGCGGATAGCGGTTCCGGCAGTGATCACGTCGTCGATGATCAGCACGTCACCCGCCAGCGGCGCGCCAACCAGGCTGCCACCTTCGCCGTGGTCCTTGGCTT
>NZ_JABMCW010000726.1:0-593 GCF_013179705.1 Pseudomonas sp. CM25
TTGATCGCCTGGACAAACTTGCCACCTTCGAGGAAGTCCATCAGCGGCATCATGGCAGCCATGATCTTGCGGCCTTTGGCGAAGTCCTTCTCGATCACGCAGGCCTCGTACAGGGCCACGTGCTCGCGCGGGATGAAGTTGGAGCCGGCGCAGACCCAGCTCTGGGCGCCCCAGGCGAAGAATTCCAGGGCCTGGTCGTCCCAGCCGCACGACAGCTGGATGTTCGGGCGGTGGATGGCCAGGCGGTGCAGCTGGGCCATGTCACCGGAGCTTTCCTTGATGGCGACGATGTTTTTCACATCGGCAACGGCATCGAAGAACTCCTCGCCCATGCTCACGCTCATGCGGCCCGGGTAGTTGTAGAGCATGATCGGCAGGCCGGCGGCGGCGTCGACAGCTTTGACGTGCAGGGCGATTTCCTGCTGGGTCGGCAGCGCGTATGGCGGGGTGCCCACCAGCAGGGCGTCAGCCTTGATTTCCTTGGCGTGCTGGGCGAAGGCCACGGCGTCTTCGGTGCGGATGCCACCGGTGCCGACGATCAGCGGCAGGCGGCCGTTGAGCACGTCCTTGGCCTGGGCGGCCAGCTCGATGCG
>NZ_JABMCW010000727.1:0-578 GCF_013179705.1 Pseudomonas sp. CM25
CCAAGGCGTATCGGCCTTCATTGCAGAAATACTCAAGAGCAATGATCCAGATCAACTAATCAACAAGCATCGCGTCGATCAAATGATTGCAGAGCTGGACCGAGTGCTCAGCCGACAGATGGATGCCATCCTGCATCAGCCCGAGTTTCAACAGCTTGAATCGGCGTGGCGCAGCCTCAAACTTCTGGTCGACCGTACGGACTTCCGCGAAAACATCAAGCTTGAAGTTCTGCATGCCAACAAGGAAGACTTGCTAGATGATTTCGAGAACGCGGCCGACATCACCTGCAGCGGTATGTACAAACACGTTTACACCGCGGGTTACGGTCAATTCGGTGGTGAGCCCGTGGCGGCCATGGTGGGGAACTATGACTTCGGCCCCTCATCTCCAGACATCAAGCTTTTGAGCTACATGGCCTCCGTCGGTGCCATGTCCCACGCACCTTTCCTTGCCGCCCCATCCCCCGATTTCTTCAATTTGAGCAGCTTTGAAGAGCTGCCCAATCTGAAGGAAATCAAAGATATTTTCGCCGGGCCTCGGCATGCCAAATGGCGTGCGTTCCGTGAAAGTGAAGACG
>NZ_JABMCW010000728.1:0-573 GCF_013179705.1 Pseudomonas sp. CM25
ACGTTGCCGGACAAAGTCGGCGCCATAGCTGGAGAGGCTGATGGAAACGGGGTTCGCGTGCATTGTTGTTGTCCTTATGAAACCGGTTTCATTTGTTGTCGACAGCAGGCACGCCAATGCCTGCCACTGGTTAGCGTGGGTGAGTTGAACCGCGGATGATCAGGTCGGCCTTGAAGTCGATGCGCCGGGCTGCCCCGCTGACGCCGCGCAGGCGGCCGAGCAGGCTTTCGAATGCCGTCACGCCGATACGCTCGGTGGGCTGGGCCAGGGCTGTGATACCCGTGCCGACCAAGGGGAACCAGTCGAGGTCGTCGAGGGCGATCAGCCCGACGTCTGCGAACAGATTGCGCCCGGCCTCGTGCAGGGCGCGGGTCACCGCCAAGGTGGCGACGCCGTTGCAGGTGAAGATGGCCTGCGGGCCATGGCCGCTGGCGGCCAGAAACGAAGCCAGCTGGGCGCCCAGCCCGGCGCTGGTTTCCAGCACCTGCTGGCGCATGCCGGGGCGACGGCTGATCGACTGGCCGAACGCTTGCACCCGCTCCTGCCGCGAGCTGGTGCCATCGAGCGGCTCGG
>NZ_JABMCW010000729.1:0-566 GCF_013179705.1 Pseudomonas sp. CM25
TTCGCCATCGACAGCAGCACCCAGCCCATGCAAGCCTTGCGGTTCGAGGACGACGGGGCAACGCCCAACAGCCGTTTTCCCGTATTGCTTTACCGGCTGCAACGGGTGGAGCCTGCCCATGACAATGCCGGCGCTTTCGAGTCCTTGTTCGCCGCGCACCAGTGGACGCCGCTCTGGCGTGCCGGCATTTTCGATTACCACCATTTCCACTCCAACGCGCACGAAGTGCTGGGCGTTGCCCGCGGCCGTGCCCGGATAATGCTCGGTGGTGCAGCAGGTCAGGCGCTGACGGTAAAGGCGGGTGATGTGCTGGTGCTACCCGCCGGAACCGGGCATCGTTGCCTGGCGTCCAGCGACGACTTTCTGGTCGTGGGCGGATATCCGCAAGGGCAGGAACACTACGACATCCAGCGCCCCGAGATCGGTGCTCACCAGCAGGCGCTGGCGAGGATCGCCAGAGTCCCAATACCTCAGCAGGACCCGGTTACCGGGGCTGACGGCGCCCTGACAAGACACTGGCGGTGATCAGATGCCAGCGCGTGAGCACGCTTCAGGATCAACGCAGT
>NZ_JABMCW010000073.1:0-19989 GCF_013179705.1 Pseudomonas sp. CM25
ATCAGATCGACCTCCCCACGCATCAGCATCTCCATGGCTGTTTCGCCAGGGCTCACTAGCTCGAAGGTGATCAGTGGAGCGTGTTGATTGATCTCCCTGATGACCTCTGCAAAAAGGACGCTAATCAGGTAGTCCGATGCCATGATTCTGAAATGGCGTTTGCTTTCTGCAATGTCGAATACCGGCTTTGCGGTGATCGAGGTCTGGATTTTCAGTAGGACTTCACGTACCGGAATCTCAAGGTCACGTGCGAGCGGTGTGAGCATCATCTTCCGTCCGACCTGTACGAGGAGGTCGTCTTCAAAGTACGTTCGTAAACGCCCAAGCACGCCACTTGTGGCAGACTGCGTCATGTGTAAGCGCGCGGCAGCACGAGTAATGTTCTGCTCTTCGAGCAGTACATCCAGCGCCACCAGGAGGTTCAAATCCAGGTGTTTGAAGCGCATGGGAGGTATCTCTTGTTGTATTTATTTTCGCGATACCCTGCATCCTAACTAACGATTAGTCAAATTATTCGCGTGTTCCTAGCCTGTGCTTCCAGATCCCAGAGCTTTGATCCCTCCCCGGTGTAGCGGGGGGTTGAATCTGCCCTGGTGGGAAGACCAAAAAACAAAAAAACCAAGGGTTCACGCATGAGCGATATCAAAAAAGTACTGGTGGTAGGCGGAGGCATTGGCGGGCTTTGTGCGGCTGTCGCACTGCGCCGCTGCGGCATCGCGGTAGATCTGGTTGAGATCAAGTCCGAGTGGACTGTGTACGGGGTGGGAATTATCCAGCAGAGCAACGTAGTGCGAGAGATGGCTCGGCTCGGGGTCCTTGATCGCTACCTGGATGCTGCTTACCCCTTTGAGGATGTAGGCATCTACGACCTTCAAGGTAATCCGCTGGCTCGTATTCCCGGGCAGCGCTTGGCTGGGCCTGAGTATCCTGCAAACGTTGGCATTTCGCGGCTAGCGCTCCACCAAGTGTTGAGCGAAACGGCCATCGAACTGGGTACCGTTGTGCGTTTGGGTACAACCATCGAGTCATACAGCGAAGAGGCCGCAGGGCTGAGTGTACGCTTCACCGATGGCAGCGTCGGCACATACGACCTAATGGTTGGAGCGGACGGTGTGTATTCCAAGGTCCGCGGAATGCTCTTTGGTGACCGCTACCTCCCTCGATTTACTGGCCAGGCCGTATGGCGATACAACTTCCCACGTCATCCATCTATCGATCATCTGGCGAGCTTCACTGGGCCTGGAGGGAATGCTGGGCTCGTGCCGCTCGCTGAAAACCTCATGTACATGTTTTCCACTTCACATGAGCCGGATAACCCGCGTTTCGCACACGATGACTTAGCGCGAACTATGCGGGAGCGCATTGCTCAGGTAGGGGGGCTGGTAGGTGAGCTTCGAGATCAGATCACCGATAACAACCAGGTTGTTTACAAGCCCATGGAGGTGCTTTTTGTAGATGAGCCATGGTTCAAAGGTCGGGTGCTTCTGGTCGGTGATGCGGCCCATGCTACAACGCCTCATTTGGGGCAAGGGGCGGGGATGGCGATCGAAGATGCGTTGGTGCTGGCTGAAGAGTTGCTTGGACCAGGCCCAATCCAAGAAATCTTGCAGCGGTTCATGCGTCGCCGGTTTGATCGCTGCAAATACATCAGTGAAAACTCCATCATGGCAGGTGAGCGGGAAATGGCGCGCGATCCGAATTTTGATCGAATCGGCCTCACAAAGGCGATGCTCAAACTTACCGCCGAGCCCATCTGATTCAAGTCGACAGTGCCAATCTTTTCTGTGGCGCCCGCTTCCAAGGCGCCGCATTGCATCTTTCAGCCCTTGTAGGTGAGACGCAATTGGACCGGAATGCTGCATACCTTTGTCATTCGAGCCATTTGGAAGAAGGGCATGCGAAGGGCTTTGACCCTTGGATCGAGGGGCGTGATACTGTCGTTGCACTCAGATGGCATGGAGAGGTGCGCGTTTACAGGAATCTTTGCCCTCACCTGGATGTTGCCATGCAGTATCGAAAAGACAGGTTCATGTCTGGCGATGGTAACCATATCGTTTGTTTCGCTCATGGCGCTTTGTTTAGACCAGACAATGGAGCATGCGTGTTGGGGCCTTGTCTTGGACAGTCACTTCAAGCCTTACACGTAGATTTGGATGAGGACCAGATCCTGTGGGTGTCACGATCAGACTGACTCTGCTGTTTGCTACGATCTGGTCGCTAGCTCTCCAGGGCAGACGGTCAGTGACGCGATCCCGTGACAGTTGAAGAAATTGCCGTTCACCAGTGCGTTGCTGCGCGCGCCTATCGGCTTGACGCTGCCGACCGAACGGCCACTTTCTGAGGCTGGACAGCTGTTTGCCACCCTGTTTCGAGAATGATGCACCGCACGGGCCGGGGAGTGAGGATAGTGCCGGAGGCAGGGACTGTCATACGCCCGCGTGAGGCTAATTCTGTTAGCCTCAACGCGTGCAGAAGCCATACTCAGCTATTGTTCTAAATCGCGTTGAGAGTTGATGCTAGGAGGAATATTTATCACCGACCAGTTCCCGAATGGGATAGGTGTCGTAGATGATTGTCATCTTGGTGATAAGGCCCTCGGTATCAAACTCAAAAACATCAACACACTCAAAGGGTGCGGGAGTGCCATCTTGCAGAACCCAGTCGTACCTGAAATACCCAGTAGCTCTCGGGTACCCTTGCTGGCTGACACATATGTCGATGGGGGTGATTTTACTAGGACCTGAAGCTGATTTGAGCTTCTCGAAGAACGGCCGAGGGGCCATATTCCCAAGGAATGGAGACAGTATCACTGCACTGGGTGAAAAAAGGGGAATAATCGATTCTGGGTCGCCTTTTTCCAGTTCGGTCAAGTAATTCAGCACTGCCCGGGTTAGGATTTCGGGGTGGTTGTCTCTGACTTCAACTGCTGGCATGCTAACCTCCTGATCAAAGAGTTGACATGCTATTGCTCTGCTAGGCGAAAGCAATCGAAAAATTGGAATACGGGTATTCCAGAAGGGAACGTTGTGCTTGCAATGTCTGAAACCAATCGCGTGCTGCCAAGCCTTGCTGCAATAAAGGCGTTCTTGGTCTGTGCGGAGCATGGAAGCATCAAAGGTGCCTCCGCAACTCTGCATAAAACACAAGGCGCTCTCAGCAAGCAGATAAAACAGTTAGAAGAGATTGTTGGAGTGGAGCTGTTCGTGAGGACGGCGCTTGGGTTGGAGCTAACTGCTCATGGCGCACGCTTCGCTGAGGTGGCAGTCACCATTCTTGATTCATACGAGTCGTTTGTCAGCCCGTCTACGCATTCAGGCACCATTAGGCTATCAGCGCCGTCAACGTTCACCCTGCGCTGGCTGCTCCCGAGGATAGACGCACTGCAGCGAGAGCTCTGTGGCCAGCGGCTGCAGATTTCCAGTGGCCGCGACGACGTGCCCAGCCTCAAGGATGGCTCAGCTGATGCTGTGATAATGCGCGGCGAGTGTGCTGACGAGGGACTCGTTTCATTTGAACTGTTTCCTGAACTCTTGACACCCATGTGTTCTCCTGAGATCGCTAAAATCCTAAACCAGTCTCAGGCCCTGGATGGGCAGACTTTGTTGCATGCTTCTCCAGATGGTTATGAGTGGAGTGCCTGGTTTGCCAAGACTCATTCCGGCTTGAAACCACCGGAGACGTCGATGACCTTCGATACACTGGACGTAGCGCTGTCTGCGGCGGAAGCTTCCATGGGTGTCGTCATAGGCGATCCAACCCTGGCTGCAGAGCGCATTAGATCGGGCAATTTGGTCTGTCCTTTTGGCGAAACGGTGTTGAGCGGAACAAGATATTACCTGTGTATTCCGAAAATCAATAGCGCATCCAAAAACTTCCAGATGCTGGCTTCTGCAATTTTCAGAGTTAAAGATCAGTCTCTGCCGAGAACGCCACCTATCTCGCCGTAGTCGCTTAATCTCGCAATGCGAGGTCCTTGATGAACTTAAACTTTGAAATCATTCTCGGTTATTCAGGTGCGCGAATAGGCTGCACATTGCCGGTGAGACCTCCTACACACCTGATGAAGGCAGGTGAACCGTCGTGCAGCTGATCCCGCAGCGGCAAAAGCCCCCGCGCCGCGCCCGTGAGGTGACGCGGTACAAGAACCCCGACAATCGCGAGATCATCGCAACCAAAGGTAGCAATCACAAGCCGCTCAAAGAATGGGAAGCCGAGTACGCCTCGGACGAAGTGGAGGGCTGGCTGCCTCGTTAAAATCATCTCCTCAGATGCCAAACAAACCGCCTTCGGTTGTCTCGGTATGCCGGTAGATAATGCATAGGGAATGACGTCGCAATCCGAGCTTTGTGCAGCGCCACTAATACTATGCTGGTTCAGTCAGTGTGTACTGCCAGCATTGCATTTTTTCGAAGCCGATCTAAATAATATAATCCGCCCATTGCTGCGCAGCCTCGCGGCGTTGAGGTAGCAATTGAGCTCGCGCATAGACAGCGCCCAAAGCACCAGGCATGCGATGTGACAATGATAACTCCAAAACAATTGGATCGATGCCCAAATGTTCATGAGCAATAGTGCGGTATGTGGCGCGAAAGCCGTGGGCAGTAATGGCGTACTCTGGCCAAATCCGCTGGTACGACTTGGCCAGTGACGTTGCGTCAATCGGGTGGCCCGGATAGACCGGCGAGACAAATACCCAGCCGTTTCCTTCCTGATCCACAACCCGGCGTTCGTATAGTTCACGCAACAGTACAAGTGCCTGGTCTGGGAGCGCAACAATGTGCTTGGTCTTGTCTAGATGGCGGGTTTTTCCGACGATATAACGCCAGTCGGCGCTGACAAGGTCAACGTCTTCCCAACGCATTTTCACCAACTCTCCGGGGCGAACCGGTAGCATCACAAGCAAGCGCATCGCGATGGTTACGCTGCTCGGGCTCATCTGATCCAGGCGCAGGAGAAACGTCCCCAAATCGGCCGGCCGCTCGATAGCCGGATTGCTGGTGACCACATGGCGAACCTTGAGCTCTTCGGTGTTGCTCAGGGCCACGTTGCGCTCCACCCAGCCCCGCCCTTCGGCGAAACCGAGCACGGCACGAATGATGGTGCGTACGCGTTTGGCCATGGCCAGTGTGCGAGCGCGGCGAAGGGTACCGATGATCTCAATGATGTGGTCCAGCTTGATCTCGCTGACGGGAATGCTGCCGATCATGGGAAGGATGTGATTGTTCAACGCGCCGCGAAAGCCCGCGAGGGATTTGCTCACAAGGTCGTGCGATTTGAAGGCCAGCCACTGTTCGGCCACGTAACTGAAGGTGCGTTCCTCATTAAGTAATTGATCGGCGATTTTCTTGCGTTTGGCCTTCAGCGGGGCGACGTGATGGGCTACGTTCTGGCGCGCGGCTCGGGCCAGGTCGCGGGCGTCTTTCAAGCCAATGTCGGGATAACGACCGATCGCGTACACGTTCTCCTTGCCGTGCAGGCGATACCTCATCCGCCAGTACTTGGCGGCAGGCTTGTTCGACTTCTGTGAGGCCTGGACATGCAGGTATAGACCGGGCACTTCACCGTCGGCGTACTTGCCGGATTCGGCAATGGCACGCAGGAAAGCATCGCTGAGTTTGCGCCGCAATGCAGGCGTAGGGAGAGAAGTCGTCATGTGCGGGTACTTTTTTTCTAAGCAGAAAAAGTACCCAAAAATATACCCGCAGAAGCGTCAGAAATGGGCGGAACATGACGGACGGCATTGGACTTAAATTGCAACTAAAGTGCTGAATATACTGGAATTTCTGGATCTCGGTGGACGTCAGTCACAAGCTATCGGGATCGCCAAAAAACATCTGTATCCGCGACCGCAACCACCGCTCCGCCGGGTCATTGTCCTGCGCCCCGCGCCAGGCCATGTGCAGCTCGAAACTGCGCACCGGCAGCGGAAGATCCTCGGCCCGCAAGCCACCGGCCGCGGTCAGCACCTGCGCCGTATAGTCCGGCACCGTGGCGACGATATCGGTCCCTGCGAGCAAACTCCCCAGCCCATTGAACTGCGGCACCGCCAGCACCACATGACGCTTGCGGCCAATCTCGTCCAGGGCTTCGTCGATAAAGCCGGACAAATCGCCGGCAAACGACACCAGCGCATGCGGCCGGGCACAGAAGTCGTCCAGGGTGATGCTGCCGGGCACGCTGTCGGCCCGCAGCAGTTTCGGCATGCTGCGGCGCAATATCTTGCGCTTGGCGTTGGCCGGCAGGTCACTGGTGTAGCTGACCCCCACCGAAATCTCACCCGAGGCCAGCAGGGTCGGCATCAGCAGGTAGTTGACCCGCCGCACCACCAGCACGATACCCGGCGCTTCGGCACGGATGCGCTTGAGCAGCTGAGGCAACAGGGCGAATTCGGCATCGTCCGAGAGGCCGACGCGGAACACGGCGTTGCTGGTGGCGGGGTCGAACTCGGCGGCGCGGCTGACGGCGGTGGAAATGGAGTCCAGCGCTGGCGAAAGCAGGGCGAAGATCTCGTTGGCCCGCGCCGAGGGCTCCATGCTGCGGCCGGTGCGCACGAACAACGGGTCGTCGAACAGGTTGCGCAGGCGCGACAGGGCCGCGCTGATGGCCGGCTGGCCGAGGAACAGTTTTTCCGCAGCGCGGGTCACGCTGCGCTCATGCATCAGCGTTTCGAACACGATCAGCAGGTTGAGGTCTACGCGACGCAGGTCGTTTCGATTCATCGGTGCGCTTCGCCTAAAGTGGGGCAGGGGTGAATCTTAAGGCCAAAGGCTGTTACCCTGCACGGGTTTAGGGGTACCAATCGCAGGGAAAGTCGGGTGCCCAATCGATGACAAGCATGTCGACTATTAATGACCACTGATGGTCTAACTGGAAAAGCCCGGATAAAGTCAGTGGTAATTAGAGGTTCACAAAGGCGAGGTATGCGATGTCCCGCATGATCCGTTTCCACAAGTTCGGCGCTGCCGATGTGCTCCGTTGCGAGGAGCAGGCCGAACCGTCACCGGCAAACGACGAGGTGCAGATCCGCGTCGAAGCGGTGGGCGTCAGCTGGTATGACGTGCTCTGGCGCCAGAACCTGGCGCCGTCCCAGGCGCGCCTGCCAGCGGGCATCGGCCACGAAATGGCCGGGGTGGTGACTGCGGTCGGTGAAGGGGTCGAGGACATTGCGGTGGGCGATCGGGTTGCCAGCTTCCCGGCCACCAGCGCCAACGACCACCCGGTGTATGGCGATGTCATCGTGCTGCCGCGCACGGCCATTACCCGCTACCCGGATGTGCTCACGCCGATTGAGGCCAGCGTGCACTACACGCCCCTGCTGATTGCCTATTTTGCCTACGTCGACCTGGCCCGGGCCAAGGCCGGGCAGACCGCGCTGGTCACCGATGCCAGCCATTGTGCAGGCCCTGCCTTCGTGCAGTTGGGCAAAGCCCTGGGGTTGAAGGTGTTCGCCGCTACCAAAGAGCCCGAGCAGCGTGAATACCTGCTGGGCCTGGGCGCCGACAAGGTGATCGTCACCGAAGAACAGGACCTGCTGTTGCAGGTGGGCAAGTACACCGATGGCCGTGGTGTGGACATGGTCCTTGACGGCATGGGCGGGCCGCAGATGTCGCTGTTGGGCGATGTGCTGGCGCCGCGTGGCAGCCTGGTCCTGTATGGCCTGCAAGGCGGCAACCAGACGCCGTTCCCGGCCTGTGCGGCGTTCCAGAAGAACATCCAGTTCTACGTGCACTGCATCGGCAACTTCACCGGCAAGCCGGAGCTGGGCATCAGTCAGGACCAGGTCGCCCTGCAGCGCGCCTTGCGCGATATCAACCAGTTCACTGCCGACCAGTTGCTGACACCCCAGATCATAAAGGTGTACCCGTTCGAGCAGGTCGTGGAGGCGCATCGCTACATGGACCAATGCCCCTGCGGTGGGCGGGTGGTGCTGGACATGGCGCAACACGCATAGCGGCTTGCCGTATGTGGAAACCCGGGCGAAGTCCCGGGTTTTTTGTGGCCGGCACAAAATTATTTACGCGCTGAAAATAGGAAGATTCCTACAATAAAAAGCGGAGTGCCTTACATATAATTCGATAGCTTTTGCGTTCTCGGAAATATCCCGCCAATTATTCATCCTTGAACTATTCATGCTTGCCCTTCAATCTGGTCGCGCTCCTTGGCTGAATGGTTTTTTTACCCGGATCTGTATCTTTCATTCGCACTGCATCCCTCGATAATGGCCCAATGATAGTTTGCGCAAGGAGCGTGATATGAGCATGGCTATGCCTGGGTCAATGGGGTGTGTGGCGGCTGAGGACTGGTATGTCGGTGCGTTTTTCTCGATGGCCTGGCGACAGTGATTGATTGCGTCATTACTTCTTTACGTGTGTAGCAAATTTCTGCTGGGTAAGCGCAATACATGTTGAGTCCGAAGTGCTCGATTCTTCATGTATTGACTGCCTGAAGTTGATGAGGTGATTTCGTGACTGCTATTCACGACCAGGCAATGCAGTATATCTACCAGCAAGTACTCGAACGCTTGCTGAGTCATATGTCCCAGGCTCAGCGCGCGTCCGTGCAGTTGCTGATACAGCGGCTGCTGGTTGCCGCCGGTGGCCCTGAGTACATCGGTACCTTCCGTTTGCTGGTGCTGCAAGGCAGCGATCGGCGCAGTGTCCGGTTACTGGCCATGTTGCGCGCCGCGCAACTGAGTATCGCCCTGCGTTCTCCGGTAACCTTTCAGTTGCGGGTACTGGTGGCCAGCCTGCCAACAGCCGACAGCACCACGCTGGAGGACCATGAACGCAGTTTCAATGCCCTGTTCATGCAGGACGACTCGCGGGTGCAGTTGCAGATGATAGAGGGGCGCGAAGCGGTGGCATTCGGCAGCCGCCCCTCGGCAGACACTGAACCCTGGCTACTGGCGAGGGATGCCATGCTGATGTTCGGCCACCTGGTCGATGCCCGGCCCGAAGCCCTGCTGGGTAGCCGCCTGCACCTGGAGCTGGCGGACGCCGTGGGCTTTGCGCTGCAGGCACCTGCACCTGCCGACGCGCTGGTTACGGCCATTCCGGCGCTGCAGCGGCGCCGTTACCTCGCCTGGGCACGGCGTAACCTGCGCCTGGCAGGCGCGCGCGGCCCACATGGGCTGCAGTGCCTGGCGGCGCTGGCGCGCGGGCTGAGCCGGTTGCACGGCGCCGCCAGAATACCGCCGGCCAGTTTCGCCGAGCCGTCGGCGGGCGCGGCAGTGGATGATGCGCCGGTGCGGGTGATCGCCGTTGATGACCTGCTGCCACATTTGCTTGAGGAGCAGCCGCTGGATGCCATGCTGGGTTTTACCTTCGAGGCTGGCGCGGATGCCTGGCCGTTGGCGGCGTTCGCTGACCCGCTGGCACTGGCCCGACTGCACGAGCTGCGTGCCCGCAGTATCGAGCCCCAGGCCGGTCGCCCGGCGTTGCGGTTGGCGGGGCAGGCGGGCGATGAGCAGCGGCGCGACATGCATCAACTGCAACTCGGCAAAGCCTACGGCATCAACCAGACCCAACTGGTATGCCTGCTGTTCAGCCCCTTTGCCAGGCAGGGGAAAAATCTCGAGCGTTTTCTGTTGTGCAGGCACGCTGACATGCTGGTGGCGTTGCCGTATCTGCACAGGGCCTTGCAAGGCAAAGCCTGCCCTGATGCGGTGAAAGACTGGCTGGTGAACACCAGTGGCTTGTCGCTGCGCCAGCTACGGGTGATCTATGCAGGGCACTTGCCGCTGACCGCCTGGCGCCTGCTGAGCAACCTGGCGCGCCGCGATGCCCGCCTGCGCTTGCTGCCGCGGCCGCTGTTGGCGCGGCGGCGCGGTTTTGCGGGGCAGTATTGATGGGGCGAGCGGCCCCCGGGGAGTTCGCCTACCGCAAGGTTTATCGCTACCTGGAGGCGTTGATCGACCAGGCAGCGGGTGCCTCCCCTTGCCGGTTACCGTCGTTGCGTGCGCTGTCCCGGCGGCTGCGGGTATCGTTGGTCACGGTGCAGAGTGCCTACAACCTGCTGGAGGAGGAGGGCCGCGTGCAGTGCCTGCCACGGTCGGGGTACTACGTGCTGGGCGCAGGCAAACAGGAGGCTGTGGCCATGCCCCGACAGCCGCCCTTGCCCGTTCAGCCAGTGCTGGAGCGGGCCTTGCTCGCCCACGAACGGCGCATGGCCCGCCAGCGTGCCGCCAGCGCTGCGCCGTGGGAGGCGCTTGGCAGTGCGCGGCTGCGCAATGCGGTTGCAGAACGTTATACCCGCTCTTCCAACCAGTACTGGCGTGCTGATGACGTGCAACTGGCCCCGGATGTACTGGCGCTGCTGGAGACGCTGCTGGCAGCGCTGGCCCTGCACGGCACCACCGTGCTGGTACATTCGCCCTGTTGCTGGCAGGTGTTGGGCGCCCTGGCGCGCGCGGGCATGCGCGTGCTGGAGGTGCCACTGGACAGCCGTGGCAACCCGGACTTGCGTGCCCTGGCCAGTTTGCTGAGGAGCGAACCTGTGCGCATGCTGGTAATGCCGTCGTGTCTGGGCACGCCACAGGGCCGGCTGTTTTCCTCGTACCACCTGCAGCAGCTTGGCCAGTTGCTTGGCCAACACCCGGTATGGCTGTTGGAAAACGACCTGGACAGTGAACTGTGTTTCAGCGGGCCGCCGCACGCACGCCTGCGCGACTGGATCGACCCGCGTTGGCTGTTGGTAGTTGGGGCGTTCGAGGCTGCAGTGGGGGCCGAGGCGCCGTATGCCTATGTACTGGGCCATGACGGCGCGCTGGCCAAGGCGTTCGGCGAACGTGCGTTCCGGCTGGCGCCGCTGCGCCTGCAAGCGCTTGCGCACATGCTGGGCAAAGGTGAAATCGAGACGCAGCTGGCACAGCTGCGCACCCAGTTGCAAAGGCGTACGCAAAGCCTGGCGCGTGCGCTGGAGCTGCAGTTTGGCCCGCGGGTGGCGTTGGAAATACCTCAGGGCGGGCGAACGCTGTGGGTTCGCTTTCACCAACCGCTGCCGTGGGCTGAGGTAGTTGTTGCGCTGGCAGGTTCGGCCTTGCATGCCCTACCGGGTACGCAGTTCAGCCTGCAGGGGCGTTACCAGCAGTACCTGGCGCTGGTGTGGCTGGGGGATGACCCAGACGATCTGCAGCAGGCGGTGGAGCGCTTGGCGCAGGTGCTGGAGCTGCGTTGCGGGCGGCCTGCGAAAGGTGCTTGCCGCTAGATATGCAGCGCCTGTGAGCTCGAGCGCTGCATACCTTACGGCAAACACTTCTCAGCCCTTATGCAATCTCCAGACAGGCCGACCCGCTCAGCTACGCAGTCACTCCTGCCCCTGGCGCAAGCGCGTACTGACCAGCGCTGCAAACAGCAGCAACGCCGCAATGATCCACAACCCGTTGCGAGTACTGCCAGTGGTCTGCTCAATCACCCCCATCACCGACGGCCCGACAAACCCGCCCAGCAGGCCGCAGGTGGTGACGAACGCCAGGCCAGCCGCCAGTGCGTTACCGCTCAGGCGGCTGGAAGGGAAGACGAAGATGATCGACTGCACCACGAACAGCATCAGGGCGGTCAGTGAAAAACCGATCAGCCCGATGAACGAATTGCTCAGCGACGCCAGCAGCAACCCCGCCGCCATGGTCAGCAGGCCGAAGAACAAAAGCGTGCGGCAGCGCCGGGGGGAGGTGGCCAGCCGTGGCAAGGTGGCGGCGCCGATGGCGGCAGCAATCCACGGCACCGCAGTCAGCAAGCCGACCTGGAAAGGCGATAGCGCTGCGTAGGTACCGATGATGCCCGGCAGAAAGAAAATCACCGTGTAGATGGTGATCTGGTGCACGAAGTACACCACGATCGCCAGCCAGGTCTGCCGGTCGCGGAACATCTGCCCCAGTTTGCTCTGCTGCGGTGCGTCCGCCCGCTCGGCGGCCAGGCGCCGTTCGATGTGCTGGGCGTCGGAGGCCGACAGCCAGGGCGCTGCGGCGGGCCCGTCAGGTAGCTTCTTCCAGACCACGTAGGCCAGGGCCACGGCGGGTAGCCCTTCGAGCACGAACAACCACTGCCAGCCATGCCAGCCCATAACCCCGTCCATTTCCAGCAGGGCACCCCCCAGCGGCCCGCTGAGGATATTGGCCAGGCACACGCCCAGCAGGAAGTAACCGGTGGCGCGGGCGCGCTGTTCGCGGTCGAACCAGTAGGTGAGGTACAGCATTACACCGGGGAACAGGCCTGCTTCGGCAACCCCCAGCAACAAGCGCATGATGTAGAACGAGGTTTCGCCCTGGACGAAGGCCATGCCCGCCGACAGCACGCCCCAGGTGATCATGATGCGGGTGATCCAGAAGCGCGCGCCCACTCGGTGCATTATCAGGTTGCTGGGCACTTCGGCCAAGGCATAAGTCAGGAAGAACAGGCCGGCGCCCAGGCCATAGGCTGCTGCCGACAGGCCCAGGTCCACACCCATGCTGGCCTTGGCCAGGGCGATGTTGGTGCGGTCAAGAAAGCTCATCACGTAGACCACGATGAGCAGTGGCATCAATTTGCGCAGCAGCAAGCCGTTCAGGCGCTGCTCGGTGGAGGCGGCAGGGGCCGAGGCCGCTGCGCTGCCGGTGAGGGTTGTCATTGTTTTTTTCCCCGATGAAAGTGCTGGTGGTGTGCCGCACACGGTCGGCACATCCAGGTCTGAGGGTCAGGAACGGTTGATGTCGAGCCACACCGCGCCATTGGGGTACTGATAGCGCTCCAGGGTTTCGGCATGCATTTCGATGCTGTAGCCGGGGCGTTGCGGGGGCATGTAGCGCCCGCGGCGGATCACCACCGGGTCGATGAAGTGCTCGTGCAAGTGGTCGACGTACTCCAGTACCCGGTTGTGCAGCGAGGCAGACACTGCGATGAAATCGAACAGTGCGATGTTCTGCACATATTCGCACAGCCCGACACCACCGCCATGCGGGCACACCGGCACGTCGTACTTGGCAGCCATCAGCAGCACGATCAGCACCTCATTCAGCCCACCCAGGCGGGCGGCGTCCAGCTGGCAGAAGTCCAGCGCACCGGCCTGGAACATCTGCTTGAACATCACCCGGTTGTGGCAATGCTCGCCCGTGGCGACGCCGATCGGGGCAATGCGTTGGCGGATGGTGGCATGGCCGAGAATGTCGTCCGGGCTGGTCGGCTCTTCGATCCACAACGGCTCGAAGGCCGCCAGGCGGCGCATGTTGGCGACCGATTCGTCTACTCCCCAGACCTGGTTGGCATCCATCATCAGGGTCCGCTCCCAGCCGATTTCATCGCGCAGGATGCTGGCGCGGCGAATGTCCTCTTCCAGGTCTGCGCCGATCTTCTGCTTGATATGCGTCCAGCCGTCCTCCACAGCTTCGCGGGCCAGCGTGCGCATTTTTTCTTCGCTGTAGCCCAGCCAGCCCGGGGCGGTGGTGTAGCCGGGGTAGCCTTCGCGCAGCATCTGCGCCTCGCGCTGGGGTTTGCCGGGAGCCTGGCGGCGCAGCAGGGCGATGGCTTCTTCGGGGGTGAGCACGTCGGTGACGTAGCTGAAGTCCAGGCAGCGCACCAGCTGCTCGGGCGTCATGTCGGCCAGCAGTTTCCACACCGGCTTGCCTTCGTGCTTGGCCCACAGATCCCACACGGCATTGACGATGGCCGCGGTGGCCAGGTGGATCACGCCCTTTTCCGGGCCCAGCCAGCGTAACTGGCTGTCGCTGACCGTGAAGCGGTGCCAGAAGCCGCCCATGTCGGCGGTGATTTCTTCGAGGGTGAGGCCGACGATCAACGGCGCCAGCGACTGCACCGCCGCCGCGCAAATCTCGTTGCCACGGCCGATGGTGAAGGTCAGGCCATGGCCTTCAAGGGCTTCGGCGTCGGTGTGCAGTACTACGTAGGCGGCCGAATAGTCGGGGGCGCTGTTCATGGCATCGGAGCCATCCAGCGACAGCGAAGTGGGGAAACGGATGTCGCGAACGCTGAGGTGTGTAATGCGTATGCTCATGGTCGGCTCTTGTTCTGCTCAGGCACTGGGAGCACTGACTGTAGGTTGTGCATTGATACAGGCATAATCGCCAATTCTTAATCAGCGATACCGGATTCGATATGCCTCGCTTGCCACCCGACAGCGCCCAGGCGCCTGCCAGCCTCGGCGCGTTGAAGATTTCCAGCCGCCAGATAACGCTGCTCAATGCCCTGGGCGAATTTGCCAACCTGCGCCGTGCTGCGGCCGCGATGCACACCACGCAACCGGCGGCCAGCCTGCTGCTGCAGCAACTTGAGGAGCGCCTGGGCGTGCGCTTGTTCGAACGCTTGCCGCGCGGGATGCAGGCCACGCTGTATGGCGAGGTGATGATCCGCTATGCGCAAAACGCGCTGCATGAGTTTGAGCATGCCCAGGCGCAAATCGCCGAGCTGGCGCGCGGGGCACTGGGCCTGGTGCGGGTGGGCAGTGTCATGGGCCCGGTGCCGGGTGTGCTGACCAGGGCGGTGCTGGCCTACAAACGCGACCACCCCAAGGTGCGCATCTCTCTGGAAGTCGGCACCAGCGATACCTTGCTGCCGGCCTTGCTGCGAGGCGATTTCGACATGGTGGTCGGGCGCCTGCCAGACCAGAGCGACAGCCAGGACCTGAACATCGAGTTGTTCGATGGCGGTGAGCAGATGCGGGTGATTGCCCGCGCCGGCCACCCGTTGGCAGCGGTCACCGAGTTGCAACTGGCCGACCTGGTCACCCAGACGTGGATCCTGCACCCCATTGGCAGCCCGATGCGCCGCCGCGTCGAAAGTGCCCTGCAGGCCGGCGGCATGGTGCAGTCGCTGGATATCGTCGAGACTGCCTCGATCCTGGCCACCACGGCCATGCTTGAAGCGTCCGAGATGATCGCGGTGGTGCCCAATGACGTGGCCGAGCATTATGCCCGCTACGGCATGGTTGCCATCCTGCCGGTGGAGTTGCCTTTGGCCATGGCCAACCTGGGCGTGCTGACCCTGCGCTCGCGGCCCGACTCGGTGGCCCTGGCCACCTTGCTGCGCTACTTGCGGGCGCAATAACCCTGCCTTTTCACTTGCCTGAGGCCCTGCGTCGATGCCGCCGGACATGACCCATTCCAGCTTTTGCAACTGGATCCGCTACAAGCACCTGGTGCTGATCGACACCTTGGCGCGCACCCGCAACATGCACGCCACCGCCACCCGCATGAACCTCAGTCAGCCGGCACTGAGCAAGATGCTGCGGGACCTGGAGGAGCAGTTCGGCTTCGCCTTGTTCGAGCGCCTGCCGCGCAGCATGCCGCCCACCGAGCTGGGCGAATACGTGGTGCGTTACGCCCAGGGCGCACTGGCCGAGTCGCAGCAGTTCGTCGACCAGGTCAACCGCCTGCGCAACGGCGGGCACGGCTTTATCCGTGTCGGCGGGATTTTTGCCGCTACCGCGCAGGTACTGCCGCAGGCCATTGCCGCCATCAAGGCCCGCAGCCCGTTGCTGTCGATCGAGGTGGTGGAGCATTCCAGCGACCACCTGCTGACCATGCTCGAACAGAACAAGCTCGACATCATGATCGGCCGGTTCACCGAAGAGCGTTTCAGCCAGCTGTTCGACTTCCAGCCCCTGGAGCCCGAGCCTTTCAGCCTGGTGGTCAACAGCGAACACCCGCTCAACCAGCTGCACAGCACGCCTCTGGCGGCGCTGGGTGACTGGCCATGGGTGTTGTACCCGGTCGGCACGCCGATCCGCAATCGCCTGGAGCAGGCATTCCGGGTGGCCGGTCTGGCCACGCCCGCCGACAGCGTGGAAACCATCAGCATGCCGATGTTCCTGCAACTGCTGCAATCGGCGCCGATGATCGCCATGCTGCCGCGCTCGATGGTTGCCGCGCAGTTGGCCAGCGGCCAGCTCAAGGAACTGCGCAGCCCATTGCACCTGGCGGCCCTGGAGTATGGCGTGGTCACCCGCAAGGATGAGCCACTGAGCGCTTCGGCCCGAGCCTTTGTCGAGATTCTGCTGGAGGGGGCGCGGCGGCGTCGGGAGGGCCAGTGCTGAACAGCCATGAGCGCTGAGACATTGAGGTGGAGATTCTAGGGTCTTTGGGAGGTTACGTCAGGGCTGACAGGTGCTTGCCACAGCATTTGTCAGCCCTCATGCGATCACTGCAGGAGCTGGCCTGCCTGCGAAGCAGCCCTGAAGGCCCTACCGGCGATCGCCAATCTCATCTCTCCACTGCCTCCCGATAACCCCAGGTTATCGTTCGATCGGATCATCTCATTGGGCATGTCGCCCAAGGCTTCTTACAGTAGGTGGCAGCCATAAAAAGAAGCCAGCCGCGCCGTCCTGAGAGGTCCCATGCAACTGATTGCCAAAACAGGTGACCTTGCCGTCATCCGCCTCAACCCGCTGGACAACGTGCTGATCGCCCGCCAGGCCCTGGCGCAAGGCCTGCGCCTGGACACCGAGGCCATTACCGTGCGCCAGCCGATTCCCTCCGGCCACAAAGTGGCCACCGAGCGCGTTGAGCAGGGCCAACCGCTACGCCGCTACGGTCAGATCATCGGTTTTGCTTCACAGCCGATCGACGCCGGCGACCATGTGCATGTGCACAACGTGCAGATGGGCGACTTTGCCCGTGACTATGCCTTTGGCGTCGATACCCGCACCCAGCCGAGCAGTCAGGCGCAGTTCCAGGGCATCGTGCGCGCCGATGGCCGGGTCGCGACGCGCAACTACATCGGCATCCTTACCTCGGTGAACTGCTCGGCAACTGTCGCCCGCGCCGTAGCCGACCATTTCCGTCGGGACATCCACCCCGAGGCGCTGGCCGCTTACCCGAACATCGACGGCGTGGTGGCCCTGACCCACGGTGCCGGCTGCGCAGTAGACCCAAGCGGTGAGGCACTTGGCCTGTTGCGCCGCACCTTGGCCGGGTACGCCGTGCATGCCAATTTCGCCGCCGTGCTGATCATTGGCCTGGGTTGCGAAACCAATCAGATCGACAGCCTGCTGGAAACCCAAGGCCTGCAGGCCAGTGCGCAGCTGCGCACCTTCACCATCCAAGGTATCGGCGGCACCTCGAAAACCATCGCGGCCGGTATCGAGCAGGTCTGCGGGCTACTGGCCCAGGCCAACCAGGTCCGACGCCAGCCGGTCAGCGCACGGCACCTGGTGGTCGGCCTGCAATGTGGGGGCTCCGACGGTTACTCGGGGATCACTGCCAACCCGGCACTGGGTAATGCCGTCGACCGCCTGGTGGCGGCAGGGGGTACCGCGATCCTGTCCGAGACCCCGGAAATCTACGGCGCCGAGCACTTGCTGACCCGCCGTGCAGTCAGCCGAGAGGTGGGCGAGAAGCTGCTAGCGCGCATTCGCTGGTGGGAGGACTACTGCAGGCGCATGAACGCCGAACTGAACAACAACCCTTCGGCCGGCAACAAGGCCGGGGGCCTGACCACCATCCTCGAGAAATCGCTGGGCGCGGTGGCCAAGGCCGGCTCCAGCAATCTGGTCGATGTGTACCAATACGCGCAACCCGTGCGTGCCCACGGCCTGGTGTTCATGGATACCCCCGGGTACGACCCGGTTTCGGCCACCGGCCAGGTGGCGGGTGGGGCCAACCTGATCGCTTTCACCACCGGGCGTGGCTCGGCCTACGGCTGCGCCCCGGCGCCGTCGATCAAGCTGGCCACCAACAACCGCGTGTTCGAACACCAGGAGGAGGACATGGACGTCAACTGCGGCGGCATCGCCGACGGCTCCACCAGCATCGAGGAGCGCGGCGCTTACATCTTCGAGCAAATGCTGCGCATTGCTTCCGGGGCACGGAGCAAAAGCGAACAGCACGGCTATGGGCAAAACGAATTCGTGCCCTGGCAGATCGGCGCCGTGACCTGATCGAGCGCACTCGTCCCGTTTAAAAGGCAACCACAATGACTCAAACCACAGATTACAACGTGCAAGCGCTCACCATCTTTGTCGAGCAGCTGTTCGTGAAAGCCGGTGCCGATGCCGAAGTCGCCCAGGTGGTGACCCGGGTGCTGCTCGAAGGCGAACTGCTGGGGCACCGTACCCATGGCCTGAACCTGGTCAGCCGTTACATCGGCGGTATGCTCGACGGGCAGGTCGAGGCTCGCGCCCAGGCGCTCGAACAAGTCTCGGACGGTGGTGTCTCCAGCCTGTTCGATGGCCATTATGTGTTGGGGCCGTATTGCGTCAGCCGCGCCCTGGACTGCGCGGCAAAGGGCGCGACCGAGCAGGGCATCGGAATCGCCGTGGTACGCCGCGCCGCGCATATCGGCTGCCTGGCGGCCTACCTGAAGCCCTACACAGACCAGGGCCTGGTGGCGATGGTGTATTCCTCGGACCCGTCGGTGGGCCTGGTCTGTGCTCACGGCGGCGTCGACCCGGTCTACACCCCGAATCCGATTGCTGCCGGTATCCCGACCCGGGGTGACCCGATTTTGCTGGATGTGAGCATGTCCACCGTCACCCTCGGCCTGGTCGGCCAGTGCCGCGATGCCGGTAGCCGCCTGCCGCACCCGGTGCTGGTGAGCAACGACGGCCAGCTGAGTGACGACCCGCACGACTTCTACACCAGCCCGCAAGGCAGCATCCTGCCCCTGGGCGGCCAGGCCTTTGGCCACAAGGGTTTCGCCCTGGCGCTTCTGGTGGAAGCCCTGACCTCGGGGCTGGCCGGCCACGGACGCAAGGATGCCCCGGACCAGTGGGGGGCGTCGGCCACTGCGGTGGTCATCGACCCGCGGTTCTTCGGCGGGCTGGACGCGTTCACCGACGAAACCAGCTTCCTCGGTCGACTGGTTCTCGCCAGCCGCCCGCTCGACCCTGAGCGCCCGGTGCGACTGCCTGGGCAGGCCGGGCTCGCGCTGCGCCGGCAGGCCCTGGAGCACGGCCTGAAGCTTGCGCCGCAGCTGGTGGCCGACCTTGACCGCCTGGCCGCGCAGCTGCAACTGCCAGCACTTTCCCAATAAATCACAACAAGGGTACATCGATGACTGATCGATCAGACGCCAAGCAACTGTTGCTCCTGAGTCACGATACCAGCGCGTTTGAATGCGGCAGCTGGGTAGGGCGGGTCTGGCTGCCGGACCAGGGCCCCGCGGTGGTGCTGGTAAAAGCAGGTGCCGTGCACGACATCAGCGGCCACGTGGCGACCGTTTCGGCCCTGCTGGAAGTGGCCGACCCGGTGGCCTACCTGCGTGCCTTGCCGCTGGCCAGGCCGTTGGCCGGGCTGCAGGCGCTGCTGGACAACAGCGACCCGGCCCGGCGCGACCTGCGCCAGCCATGGTTGCTGGCGCCCATCGACCTGCAGGCGGTCAAGGCCGCTGGCGTGACCTTCGCCGCCAGCCTGCTGGAGCGTGTAGTGGAAGAGCAGGCCAAGGGCGACCCGGCCAAGGCCGACACCATCCGTGACACCCTGGCCAGCCGCATCGGCGCCGACCTGTCGCAGATCGTCCCGGGCTCGGCCCAGGCCGAAGCGCTGCGCAAGGTGCTGGTGGAGCAGGGCTTGTGGTCGCAATACCTGGAAGTGGGCATCGGCCCGGATGCCGAGGTGTTCACCAAGGCCCAGCCGCTGTCTGCGGTCGGCCACGGCGCCAACATCGGCATTCACCCCAAGTCCAGCTGGAACAACCCGGAACCCGAAGTGGTGCTTGCGGTTTCCAGCGATGGCAGCATCAAGGGCGCGATGCTGGGCAATGACGTCAACCTGCGCGATTTCGAAGGGCGCAGTGCCTTGCTGCTGTCCAAGGCCAAGGACAACAATGCATCAACCGCCCTGGGCCCGCTGCTGCGGCTGTTCGACGAAAGCTTTGGCCTGGATGATGTGCGCAATGCCGAAGTCGACTTGCGGGTCGAAGGCGAAGACGGTTTCGTCCTGTCCGGGCGCAGTTCCATGCGCCAGATCAGCCGCGACCCGCAGGATCTGGTGCAGCAGACCCTCAACGAAAACCATCAATATCCCGACGGCCTGGTGCTGTTCCTCGGTACCCTGTTCGCGCCCAA
>NZ_JABMCW010000730.1:0-564 GCF_013179705.1 Pseudomonas sp. CM25
GCGCGCTGTTCTCGCATGCCTTGCTGGGCGGCCTGGGGAGTGAGTTCGCCGCCAGCGCCGGGGGCGCCGCGAGCCTCTCGCCCGCCGCCGTGCATGCCCTGCCTGCAGCCTTGCAACAGACATATTTGCAGGCGTTTTCAAGCGCCATGCATGGGGTGTTCCTGTTGGCCGGGATGATCACCAGCGTGGCCTTCGTGCTGTCCTGGCTGCTGCGCGAAGTGCCACTGCGCAAGGCCAGCCAAGGCTGACTTGCTCCAGGCGTTCAGCCAAGGGCCACCGGCCTCGGTTCGCTATTTGCGCTTGTGTGGCCCGCTATCCACTACAACCGGACTATCCTGTTAAACGGGCTTTCCGCCCAATGGAGGTGTGCCATGCGCACGTTCACGTGGAGTTACCTGCTGGTGCTGTCGTGCTTGGCATCTGTCGCCCAGGCGCAGTCGGTGGTGCCGCTCAAAGGCCAGAGCAGCCAGCAGACGCAACTGGATATCAACGATTGCAATACCGTCGCCACCAACGCTGCGAACAGTACGGCGGCGTCTGGCGGTGCCCATGTCGGTGGCCGGG
>NZ_JABMCW010000731.1:0-563 GCF_013179705.1 Pseudomonas sp. CM25
GCGTGGAACCGCAGGCCCATCTGTGGGTGCCTGCGCGCTCCTTCTTGTTGTTCAGTATCACCCCTTGCGGGGTGCGATCCAAAGCGCGGCTATCAGCCGGTGATCATCGGCAGGTCCAGGCCCTGCTCCTTGGCGCAGTCGATGGCGATGTCGTAACCGGCATCGGCGTGGCGCATTACGCCAGTGCCCGGGTCGTTGGTCAGCACGCGGGCGATACGCTCGGCGGCCTCATCGGTACCGTCGCAGACGATGACCATGCCCGAGTGCTGGGAGAAGCCCATGCCCACGCCACCGCCGTGGTGCAACGAAACCCAGGTGGCGCCGCCAGCAGTGTTGAGCAGGGCGTTGAGCAGCGGCCAGTCGGAAACCGCATCGGAGCCGTCGCGCATGGCTTCGGTTTCGCGGTTGGGGCTGGACACCGAACCAGAGTCCAGGTGGTCGCGACCGATCACTACCGGCGCCGACAGTTCGCCGCTGCGCACCATTTCGTTGAACGCCAGGCCCAGCTTGGCGCGCAGGCCCAGGCCAACCCAGCAGATACGCGCCGGCAGGCCCTGGAAGCT
>NZ_JABMCW010000732.1:0-559 GCF_013179705.1 Pseudomonas sp. CM25
CCCCTGGCTGATGCTGGGCAAAGCCTTGCTCGAGTAGCTGAGCCGTCCATGGTTGTTGGCACAGAACAATCGTGGCACCACTCTGCCTCAGGCAATGTCGGAACTGAGCCGCGCTGAAGAACGACGGTACGATCACACAAGGGCGCTCGACGAACAGTGCCGCCAGGTCCCAGAACAGCACTTCAGGCCCGTTATCCAGTACCACCACGAACGCGCCCGGTGGTTCACTCTGCAAACGGGCGATACGGGACTCAACCTCGTCGAGAAGCCCCCTGTAAGTGAAACGCTGAACCGGGCCCTGCACAGCTACATCATCAGGTCTGTGCTCGGCATGCTGGAGCAGTAAAGCCCGAAAGGCGCTCGGTTCATGCGGCATGACCGGCCTCCGGGGCCAAGCAGGGAAACCCAAGGCGTTGGAACACCCCCCCGCGGGTCAGGGCATCGAAGCCAACGCCGATGCTGCCGGCGAATACCTGAGGACGTTGATCGTAGTAGCTACCCCATTGGTCCATCTGGCCCTGTAGACGTTCTGGGTCGGCCGCGGCCAATACCGTGGGCA
>NZ_JABMCW010000733.1:0-546 GCF_013179705.1 Pseudomonas sp. CM25
CGCCCTGCGCTGGTGCAGCGTAGGATTTGGTGGTCTCGCCTGCCGCGAAGGTCAGGGTGGCACCGGTGCTCAGGGTCACGGTGAACGGCTTGTCCAACGCCTTGTTCAGGCTGATGGTGAAGGTCGGTTCGGTCGCTTCGTTGACCGACACCTGATCGGCGGTGATGCTGACTTTGACCAGGGCGCCTTCGCCAGATGGCTCATCGGTGACTTCGGTGCTGACTTTGGTTGCGCCCAGTTCGAGCTGCTCGAACTGATCGGCGCCTTTGCCGGCGACGTCGGTCAGCCCCTGAGTGATGGTCCCCGGATCGTTGACGTAGACGTTGTCCGGCGCAGTCACGGTGGTGCTGCCGACCGATTCACCGGCCTTGATGGTCACAGTGGTGCCATCAGTCAGGGTGAAGGTCAGGCCTTTGTGATTGGTGACTGGCAGGGTTGGATCTGCGCTGACCAGGGTCACGGTGTAGGTGATCTTGCCGCCTTCGGTGACGGTGGTGTTATCCACAGTCAGCTCGGCAGTGACCGGGCTCTGGGTATCGGTGACGG
>NZ_JABMCW010000734.1:0-538 GCF_013179705.1 Pseudomonas sp. CM25
AGCCGATCGACAACCTGAAAACCCATATCCTCGAAGGCAGCCTGCAGCCAGCCGTGCGCGGCAGTGCCGGCGAGCTGTACCTGGGCGGCGTTGGTCTTGCCCGTGGCTACCACCAGCGCCCGGCGCTGACTGCCGAACGCTTCGTGCCGGACCCGTTCAGCGACAACGGCGGGCGGCTGTACCGCACCGGCGACCTGGCGCGCTACCGCGCCGATGGCGTGATCGACTACGCCGGGCGTATCGACCATCAGGTGAAGATTCGCGGCCTGCGTATCGAACTGGGTGAAGTCGAAGCGCGCCTGCTGGAGCTGCCCAGCGTGCAGGAAGCGGTGGTGCTGGCCCAGGACGGGCCGAGCGGCAAGCAGTTGGTGGGCTATGTGGTGCCGGCCGACAGCACGCAGGACCACAGCGCCTTGCGCGACAGCCTGCGCGAAGCGCTGAAGGCAGGCTTGCCGGACTACATGGTCCCGGCGCACCTGCTGCTGCTCGACCAACTGCCGGTGACGCCAAATGGCAAGCTGGACCGCAAGGCCCTGCC
>NZ_JABMCW010000735.1:0-537 GCF_013179705.1 Pseudomonas sp. CM25
ACCCACAACCTGAAGAACATCGACCTGACCCTGCCCCGGGACAAACTCATCGTGATCACCGGCCTGTCCGGTTCCGGCAAGTCGTCCCTGGCGTTCGACACCCTGTACGCCGAAGGCCAGCGCCGCTACGTGGAATCGCTGTCGGCCTACGCCCGGCAATTCCTGTCGATGATGGAAAAGCCTGACGTCGACACCATCGAAGGCTTGTCGCCAGCCATTTCCATCGAACAGAAGTCGACTTCGCACAACCCGCGCTCCACGGTCGGCACCATTACCGAAATCTACGACTACCTGCGCCTGCTGTACGCCCGCGTGGGTACCCCGCGCTGCCCGGACCATGACATTCCGCTGGAAGCGCAAACGATCAGCCAGATGGTCGACCTGGTACTGGAGCGCCCGGAAGGCAGCAAGCTGATGCTGCTGGCGCCGGTGATACGCGAGCGCAAGGGTGAGCACCTGGCGGTATTCGATGAGCTGCGCGCTCAGGGTTTCGTGCGCGCCCGGGTCAACGGCAAGCTCTACGAGCTTGACGAGCTG
>NZ_JABMCW010000736.1:0-529 GCF_013179705.1 Pseudomonas sp. CM25
GCGGCTGGCCTTGGCCTGTTCCAGTTGTTCGGGGCTGGTGCAATAGATGGCCGAACGGTACTGGGTGCCGACGTCGTTGCCCTGGCGCATGCCTTGGGTGGGGTTGTGCAATTCCCAGAACATCGCCAGCAATTCGCGGTAGCTGACTTTGTCCTTATCGAAGACCACCAGCACCACTTCGGTGTGGCCGGTCAGGCCCGAGCAGACTTCTTCGTAGGTGGGGTTGGGGGTGATACCGCCGGCGTAGCCGACCACGGTGCTGACCACGCCTTCGCGTTGCCAGAAGCGGCGTTCAGCGCCCCAGAAGCAGCCCAGGCCGAAGATGGCGAAGTCGATGGCACCTTCGAAGAACGGGCCGAGCAGTGGGGTGCCTTTGAACACGTAGTGGAACTCGGGCAGGCTCATTGGCGTTTCGCGGCCAGGCAGGGCCTGTTCCGCAGTAGGCAGGACGTTTTTGTTCACCAGGATTTCCGAACGCAGGACCATGGCCGTTCCTCTGTGGTTATTCAGTTGGATAGGGTTGGGGCCT
>NZ_JABMCW010000737.1:0-528 GCF_013179705.1 Pseudomonas sp. CM25
AGCGCCGGGCGCTGGTGGTAGCCACGGGCAAGACCAACGCCGCCCAGGTACAGCTCGCCGGCACTGCCGCGCACGGCTGGCTGCAGGCTGCCTTCGAGGATATGGGTTTTCAGGTTGTCGATCGGCTGGCCGATCGGCACGCTGATGCTTTCGTCCGCCTGGCAGGTCCAGTGGGTGACGTCGATGGCCGCTTCGGTCGGGCCGTACAGGTTGTACAGGCCGGCTGCGGGCAGGCGTTGCAGGGTCTGACGGGCCAGCTCGGCCGGCAGTGCTTCACCGCTGCACACCACGCGCTTGAGGCTGACGCAGCTTTCCACTGCCTCATGGGTCATGAACGCCTGCAGCATCGACGGCACAAAGTGCAGCGTGCTGATGCCGTGCTGGTTGATGGTGTCGACCAGCAGCTGCGGGTCGCGGTGGGCACCCGGCTGGGCCACGACCAGGCGGGCGCCGGTCATCAATGGCCAGAAGAACTCCCACACCGACACGTCGAAGCTGAACGGGGTTTTCTGCAGCACGCTGTCGCTG
>NZ_JABMCW010000738.1:0-526 GCF_013179705.1 Pseudomonas sp. CM25
CTGCCCTTCCTCCCAACTTAAAGTGCTTTACAATCCGAAGACCTTCTTCACACACGCGGCATGGCTGGATCAGGCTTTCGCCCATTGTCCAATATTCCCCACTGCTGCCTCCCGTAGGAGTCTGGACCGTGTCTCAGTTCCAGTGTGACTGATCATCCTCTCAGACCAGTTACGGATCGTCGCCTTGGTGAGCCATTACCCCACCAACTAGCTAATCCGACCTAGGCTCATCTGATAGCGCAAGGCCCGAAGGTCCCCTGCTTTCTCCCGTAGGACGTATGCGGTATTAGCGTTCCTTTCGAAACGTTGTCCCCCACTACCAGGCAGATTCCTAGGCATTACTCACCCGTCCGCCGCTGAATCCAGGAGCAAGCTCCCGTCATCCGCTCGACTTGCATGTGTTAGGCCTGCCGCCAGCGTTCAATCTGAGCCATGATCAAACTCTTCAGTTCAATACTGCTTGGGTTTTTAAGAAACCCTAAACTTGGCTCAGCAATCTCAAATGACTATGTGATTTCTCGCATGG
>NZ_JABMCW010000739.1:0-516 GCF_013179705.1 Pseudomonas sp. CM25
CAAAGATAAGTGCGTACTCAGGCTTATCCGCCGCTACCTTGAAGCGGGAGTCATGTCAGGCGGTGTCGTCAGCCCACGGCAGGAGGGGACGCCGCAAGGCGGCCCGCTCTCGCCGCTGCTGTCGAATATCCTGCTCGACGAACTTGACCGCGAACTGGAACGGCGGGGTCACCGCTTCGTGCGCTATGCCGATGACGCGAACATTTATGTACGCAGCCCTCGGGCTGGCGAACGGGTACTGGCCAGTGTCGAACGCTTCCTGAATCAACGTTTGAAACTGACGGTGAATCAGAAGAAGAGTCGAGTCGCGAGAGCCTGGAAGTGTGACTACTTGGGCTATGGGATGAGCTGGCATCAGCAGCCAAGGCTGCGGGTGGCAACGACGAGCCTGGGTCGCCTGCGCGACCGGCTCGCAGAGCTGCTACGCGGTGCACGGGGTCGCAAGATGACGAATACCATCGAGCGGATAAACCCTGTCCTGCGAGGCTGGGCGGGTTACTTCAAGCTTAGCCAGAG
>NZ_JABMCW010000074.1:0-19921 GCF_013179705.1 Pseudomonas sp. CM25
GTACTTCCGCTCGGTATCGGCCAAGCAGGTGTCGTCAATCTGGTCTGCCGGCGATCCGCCAGGGTTGAACGCGGTGAGGCATTCAACCTCCATCACGGTCCTTGGGCCTGTGCCACTCAAAGGCCGCACCAAAGCATAGAGCTGAGCGCCCTGGGCTTTCATCGACATGGGTTATCTCCAGTCAGAAATAAAAAAACCCGCACTCGGCGGGCATGGGTCAAATGGGTACTTCAGCGGGAAACCATCCAGTCCACGTCGAAGCTGGCTCGATAATTTTTCGTCTCGGGGTCGCGGCCTTCGACGCCCCACCGGGTGACGTAGGCGTCCAGTTCAACCGCATCACGGATCGCGTCACGGACCTTTCGGGCAGCATCGCCAGTCGCGGCGTACACATCGACCTGCAGGGTGACGCTATCGAGATCCGGGCGGCCAGCCAGGTAGTTCTCGGGGCTTCCGCTGACGATCTGCCAGACAGCGTATGGCTTGGCCACTCCCTGCTCGGCCTCCCCGAACGAGTAGAGGCGCATGCCGGTGCCAGCGCCGAGCAGCGCGGTCACGGCCGGGCTGTTCAAGCAGGCCTGTACGATCGGTGGGGTCATGAGGATGCTGCCTTCTTCGCTGCGCGCCGAATAGCACGGTCGATTGCCTTCTCGTACTCGGTGACGAAGGTGTTGGTCACCTCGCTGATGCTGTCGGCCAGAGCTGGGCGCATAAACGGCGCGGCCGGCATCTTCTCGGTACCGAACTCGATTAGGCGCCAGTGAGGCGTCGGGGCGTTGGTGCTGAGGTCGCCGCCATCCTTGAGCACGGCGCCGTGCAGCACGCCGATGCGAAAGCCCAGATCGCCGGTGCGCTTGAACAATCGCCCGTTCCAGCGCAACGCGATGTTGTCGGAGATCGATCGGCCAGTGGCCTTATCGTCGATGCGCTCTGCGCCCTCCTTGGCCTTTCGCACCACCACCTGCGCCGCCTTCCTCAGCGCGGCCCGGCCACCCTTGTGGCGGACATCAACGCTCACCGCCGACAGTTTACCCAGCAGGCCATCCAGGCCGAGAATGCTGAACTCAACGCCGTCAGCCATCCTTCACCCCTCTCTCGACCAATATCGTCAGGTAGTCCAGGCCGGACTTGGCGTCAGCCAGCGGAGGGCCGACGATGCTGTACACCTCGCCCCGGTAAAGGATGCGCATGGTTGGGAGCACGCCGGGTCGGTACCGGATTACCATCCGGCCCGTGGCCTGGGCCTGGCCGGCCTGAGCCGCGATGAAGTCCCTGGCCGACAGGTCTTCGACACTGGCTGGGCATTTCCCCCAGCGGGTCACCCATTCAGGTTCACCGAACTCCAGGGTTACCGGGTCACGCACCGGTCGCAGTTCCTGAATGTCGATACGGTGCCGTAGCCTACCGGCCTGCATCACACACCCATCCGGATGCGATACGGCATCAGCAGGTGCTGGGACGCCAGCGGCAGTTCTGTGGCGGTGGTCCCTGTGACCACCTCCTCGCGGTTGGCGAACAGGTGGCCAAGCTTGAGCAGGCAGGCTGCTTGAATAGCCGGGTTTAGTACCATGCCATAGGCGATGGCATCGGCCTGGTCGTAGGCATCAGCTAGCGCCTGGCGGGCGTGCTCGAGCAGGCGGCAGCGCAGGGTGTGGTCTTGCTCCGCCTCAGCTGCAGCAACCGCGGCGGCGTTCGCCTCCTTGGCTTGCTGCATGGCTGCCTGAACGCCGGCGCGGGCCTCGTCGAGCGCCACCTGGTCCAGGTAGAAGCGGCGGTTGAGGAACTGCATCGCCGCCTCCTCCGCTGCATTGAGCTGAGCCTGTACCAGCACCTGGTCGTCAGGTTCTGCCAGCAGGTGGTGCATGGCAATGTCGATGGCGATCACGGACATGGATCACTCCTTCGGCTTGGTTGCCGTGCCCTTGCCGCCTTTGTTGGCTGGCTCCGGCGCTTTCTTGTTATCCGGCTCCTGGGCTTTCTTCACGTCGTACTCCTCGATCAGGCCGTTGCGCAGCAAGTCGCGGGCGCGCAGCTCGTCGACGGTGATCTCCGTGTTGCGCTTGGCGTACTGGCCACCGTTGTTGAAGCCCTTGATGGTTTTGACTTTGACGTCTGGCATATGCAGTCACGCCCGGCATCCCGGGCGTGCTCCTGAGCTGGTTACGGGGTGGCTTCGAACTCGCCGTGAACGAACGACTCTGGGCGGTAGACCGCCAGCGCCAGGCGCTCCTCAGCGCGGATGGTCACCATGTTGGTGCGGAAGTTGTCGCCGTCTTCGGTGGATACCTCGACAGCCGCCTCCTCGCGGTCGAACACCTGAGCGGCGATGTTCATCGCACCCACCAAGAACTCACCTTCCGGCACTGCATTGCTGTCCACTACCGGCAGTTTCCACAGGCGCTGTACACCGCCTTCCTGGACGTTCACCCAGATGTAGGAGCCGTTGGCGTCCTTGGTCAGCTCGATGTCCGCCCAGTCGACCGGGTTCAGGGCAATGGCCGAGGCGCGGTACTCGGCGATGCGGACCTGCAGGATCGCGCGGCGCAGAATATCGATCTTGGTGTCGCCGGCTTTGCGCAGGGCGTTGTTGAAGGCGGTTGCCTGCGGGATCAGGCCCAGCAGGTTTTGGCCGGTGCCGTCGCCAGCGAGCAGTTGCTCTTCTTCCTTGTACTTCAGGCCGTAGATCGCGCGGCCGTTGATGTAGCTCTGCAGGAGTGGGATGTCCGAAAGCACCTGCTTGGAAGCGCGGAACCAGTGGGCAATGGTGATGACGTTGGTGGTCTTCAGACCGAAAGACAGATCGGACTGGGCCTTCGCGGCGCCTTCACCCGCCTGGGACGCGGCCATGTTCTGGAAGCCGGTTTCTTGCACGAACTCGACCGCGTTCGAACCGGTACGGCCTGGCATGATCAGGTCGCGGATGGTGAACTCACGCTCGGGGCCCACCACGATGCCGGGCACGCGGGTCGGCTGGATTGCAACGCCGACGCCACCGGTGCCGGTGGTAGCGCTGGTAATGTTGGTGACGGCCTTCCGGCCTACACGAACGATGCCGCGACCGCGAGTTTGCAGCGACTTAAAATCGTCGCATTCGGTCAGCTCTTCACCTGCCGACTTGAAGTCGACTGGGTCATTCGCGGAGAAGCGGCGAGCCATTTTCTGCTCGATCTCCTGCAGGCGGTCCTGCAGGCCCAGGCCATCCTTCACCAGTCCATCGAGGATGGTCTTGGTTTCGGTCAGGATGGTGCCGTGCTCCTTGATCTCGTCAGCCGCCTTCTTGGCGAATGCCTTGATTTCCTCGTCACGCTGGTCGAGTAAGTCGTTGACCGCCTTCAGCTGGATCTTGTCGTCGGCGTGCTCTTTGCGCTGGAACTGGCGGTGTTCGGAGCGAGCCTGGTTGCTCATGGCGTTATGCATGATGAATCCTCAAAACGATGGGAGAGAAAGTGCCGGGCGCAACTTCAGCGCCTCGACTATTTCGATTGCTGCCAGGTCGCTCTCGGACTCGCTCCGGAGCAGGTGCTGCAGTCCGCGGTTGGCAATCACCGCGGACTGAGTTTTCGAGAAGCCTGCCTCACGCAGGAGCAGCTCAAATTCCGGCATCGAAGGCAGGCCGCCGTGGGCAAGCTTCGATTTGATGGTGTCGGTTCGCGCCTCGTCGTTGGCCGGCACCGTGACGATGGAGATCTCGATCAGATCCAGCTTCGTCAGCGTGCGAATGCGCGTTTTCTCGTCGAAGCTGGATTCGCGCACGTAGTAGCCGATCGACAGGCCGGTAATCGAACGCGTCTGCATGCCGCGGTACGCGATGCGCGCATACGGGGCGTCCTGCAGCCAGAGCTCGCCGGCGCCGAAAAGCCCTCGGTCGTCTTCCTTCATGCTGCCGATGTCCCAGCTGCCGATAGGCTCGCCGGTGCGGTGCTGCCAGAGCACTGGGAAGGTTCGTGCCTTGGCCTTGGCGTCCTCGATCGATTCGAGGAAGGCGCCAGGCGCGACGACCTCGTTGTAGCTGTCGACCACGCCGAACACCGAGCCGTAGCCAGAAAAAAGGCCGTCTTCACCGACAGCCTTTACGTCATAGTCGAAGGAGCGGTACTTGACCGCCGCCAGTCGATCCTTATGTCTCATGGGGTGTTACCTCTTGGCTGGTCGTTTAGCCAGTCGAGCAGCGCCGCCTTGGCCTGGTTGGCGCCGCCGGGGTCTTCGCCCAGCTTGTCGATCGGCAGCATGTTGGATTGCACAGTGAGCTTTGCCGCGTTGCCCCCCTCCGGCGGCAAGTTCTCTTTGCGCCGGCAGTCGTCCCGGGTGTAGATCCCGTTCTGGGTCATCGAGCTGTAGAAGGCCGCCCGCGCCGCGCTGTCCATGCGCAACAGCCCTTCCGGGTTGAACTTCACGTAGAAGCGGCGACGTTCGTCAGGACGCAGCAGGCGGCGGTTGGCGCACATTTCGATGCGCTTGATCCAGGGCAGCAGCGTGAAAGACAGGAAGCCGATCATCTGCTGCTCCATGCCGGTACCCCAGCTGGTGGAGTTCTGTGTGTGACCGACCATCCAGGGCGGCACGCGGAACCAGCGGCAAATCTCCTCGACGTTGAACGCCCTGGTCTGCAGCATCTGGGCATCCTCGGGCGTCATGGATACCTGCTGGTACTTCATGCCAGCCTCGAGAACCATCGTCTTGCCGTGGTTCGTTGCGCCGGAGAACTGCTTGATCATGTCCTCGCGGATGTCCTTCCGCTGTTCCGGCTTGAGGATCTGGTCCGTGGACAGGACGCCGCCCAGCTTCATGCCGTTGGCGAACATCTTGGCCGCCGACTCATCAGCCGCCATGGCCGAGCCCAGCACCTGTCGCCCGTATGCCAGAGGCGAAAGGCCGCAAAGCGGGTCAACGCCGAAGGCTCGCACGTGCACCATCTGATCCTCGGTCAACGTGTGAGGCTTGCCGAAGTTGTCGGTGTAGCGGTACTCAATGGAGCCGTCCGCCAGGCGCCGCGGGGGCGACATGTTCTGCGGCAGAAGGAACTCCAGACTCGTCAAGGTCCGGCCGCTCTGGTGGGGCTCGCAGAATGCGTTCCCCTGCAGCAGCAAGCTGGCCATGACGTTTTCCCAGAACTCCACGGGGGTTTGGTCGGCGTTGGGCTGCTGGCTGATGACAAAGTTGACCGGGTGAGAGCTGGCCACCACCGGCGCACCGTTCCTGTCCTCGTACAAGGCGATCGGCAGCGTGGCGATGGTCTCAGCGATCAAGCGCACGCAAGCCCACACAGTCGAGAGCTGGAGCGCCGTTTGCTGGCTGACCACCTTCCCCGATGCCGAGTCGGTGCCGTAGAAGGTGTTCCAGAAGGCGGAGTCGGTTAGGCCGATCTTGCGGCCCGCCCAGCCCGCCAGGCTCGATGCCACTCCCGGCTCGGCCGACTTCACCAGGGCCTGGCCGAGGATCTGAGTGAGTGATTTAGCCACCGATCAACCCCTTGCGAATGAAGCCCGCGGCGACCAGTAGCGAACCGGCAGCGGCCAGCAGCGCGTAACCCAGGCCGGCCAGCACGTATACGCCAGCAACGCCCAGCAGCAAGCCGCCGGCGGCAAGCACCAGAAAGATGATCAGGCCAGTTTTCATAGGTTGTCCCGTTAGCCAACCACGATCGGGCTGGCAAGAAAGTCATCGAAGTGGCCGGAGTCATCGATACCGAGCTTTATGGCCACGGCGCAGCCGGTGATCAGACTCACCATGCCGTCGATCTTGTTCTCCGGGCGCTCCTTGTTGGGGTAGATGTTGTCCTTCACGTCCAGCTTTGCCACCACGTTCGAGGCCATCCAGGTCAGTACCGGGCAATCGCCGTGGGCAAGCTTTCGCTGCAGCACCAGGGCTTCAACCTCTTTCATGGGCTCGCTCAGGTTCTGCACCGTCTGGCGGAGCTCAACCATCGGCAGTCCCTCGGCGTCCATTTCCTGGGCCAGCTGCGTGGCCTGCCAGGGGTCGTAGGCATAGGCCCGGATGTCGAAGCGCCCGGCAAACTCACGCATGTCCTCCTTGATGACTTCGAAGTCGGTGACCTCGCCGTCAGTCAGGGTCAGCAGTCCGAGCGCATCGAACTCGCGGTATCGCGCGGTGTTGCTGTCCAGCTCCTCGAGCACGCGCGCTTCTGGCAGGTAGTACCTGGCGTGGATGTGCCAGAACGGGTCGTCCCCATGAGGCGGGAAGATCAGCAGGTTCGCCGCGATGTCGATCTTGCTCGCCAGGTCGAGACTGCCGTAGCACGGGCGCCCCTCCAGTTCCGCAAGGCTTTTCCTGGCCGGAGCCTCTTTCCAACGCAGCATGTTGAGCCAGGCATTCTTGGCACCGACCCATTCGTTGAGATGCTTTGTACGGAAGGTGGCCTGCTTGGTCGCCGATTGCATCGCATCACGCTGGCGGGCCAGCAGGAAATCCTCGGCGACGGATATCCCAAAGTTTGGATTAGCCTTGCGCAGCGCGATTTCGCTGGTCCAGTCGTCGCCCTGGTCGATGGTGTAGAGGGCCGGCCATAGGTCCGGCCGGTCGATCACGCCTTCCAGCATTCGCTCGGAGTCACGAATCAGTTGGTGGCAGGGGCCGCCAATACTTGAACCCGCCGTGGTGATCACCAGCATGATGGGCTGCTCGCGGGCACCCATCCCGGTCTCCATCGTGTCGTAGAGCGTGGAGTCTTGGTGTTCGTGATATTCATCCACCACCGAACACGACGGCGATGACCCGTCTCCTGGCTTGCCGATGACAGGCTCGAAGCGCGACCCATCGGCCAGAACGACCATGTTGGATGCATTCACGTCGACGCCGTAGTGCTCTCGGAGATCATCAGTCCGCTCGACCATCAGTTTTGCCGGCCGGAACACTTCCCAGGCTTGCTTTTCCGTGGTCGCACCAGAGTAGACCTCGGCGCCGAACTCTCCATCGGCAACGAACATGTACAGGCCAACGCCGCCGCCGATGATCGATTTGCCATTCTTCCTGGGTACGAACACCAGGATCGTCCGGTAACGCCGGGTGCCATCCTTCTTGCGAACCCAGCCGAACGGCACGCAAACCGAGAAAAGTTGCCATGGCTCCAGCTTGATAAGCTGCTTCTTGCCGCCCCATTTACCCTTGGTGTGCGGTAGAAGCTGCAGGAACTTGGCGACTTTCTCCGCCTTGGCGGGATCGAATTTGTACGGGAAGTCCTTTCTTTTGGATGCCACCAGGTCGTCGAGGTGACGCTGGGCCAGCAACTTGATCCATTTGCAGACGAGGATCTTCCCGGCGACGACATCCTTGGCGTACTTCTCAGCCGCCTTCATCAGCGGGAATTTCGTCTTTGCCATCACAGCTCCGCGAATGCATTGCCTTTCGGCGCGTCCTTCTTACCGCCGCCAACCTTGGATCGGTCGGCCGGGGTCATGCCGAACTTGCCGAGCATGGCCTCCAGCCGCACCAGCTTGGCGGCAGGGAAATCGAGTGGGTCATTGCGGAACTGGGCCAGCAGGTTGGCGGCCAGCTCCAATGTCAGTCGGTCGGAGTTCGTCAGTACATCCCTTGGCGCGTACTTGGCGATCTCCTTCCAGGCGTGGAGCACTGCTCCATTGATGTGAGCCGGCGGGGCGGTCAGCTCGCCCACCGGTTCAGCATCCTCGCGGCGCCGCTGGGGGTCTTTCTTGAACGCACCCGTCAGCTCAAGCACATTCGTCGGCTTGCGCGGTCGGGCCATTTTGGAAACCTGAATTTTGCGGAAATGGAAAAAAAGCTGGGGGCGCGGTGTCCGAGCGAAAAGGTGTGAACTTTCACTAGGCCCCTACCCCCACCTTGATCGGTATGCAGCTCCAAGCCTTGCCGCTGACGATCTTGGGGATGTATTCGCGATGTACACCGTACTCCTCGGCCAGAGTCTTCGGCGACTCGCCTGCAGCTCTCCTCTGCCTTATCTCAACCACCTGCTGGTCAGTAAGGCGTCGATGCAGAGCCTTCATTCCTGGTCCGCGAGTACCATGCTTGATGGCGTCCTCTAGGTTCTGTCGCCTGGTACCCCACGCCAAGTTAACCGGACGGTTGTCCTCGCTCATACCGTTCAGGTGGCGCGCTTCAAGGCCGTCAGTCTGCGGCAAGCCTGTATACGCCATAAGCACGAGTCGATGCACTTCGAAGCGATGACGCTCCTTCTTGCCATTGACTCGCACCGTCAATGTGACGCGATGGTAGCCATCGTACACCTGGCTCTTCAGCACCCTTACCGATCCAGATCGAACAGACGCAACTTCCCCCTCCTCAGTCGCGTAATAGCCGCTGAGGTTGGGTATAGGTCGCATGGTCTATCTATCGATGTTGTCGGGATTCTTTCTGTGTCTTGATCTTGTGGCAATCGTGGTTGATGGCCCTGAGGTTGCTGTCATCGTCCGTGCCACCGTGGGCCAGCGCGATGATGTGGTCAACTTCATCTGCCTCGCGAATCCCTCCCAGCCTTGTGCAGTCATCGCACCGACACAGGTACTGATCACGCTTGAGGATGCGGTCACGCAGCCGACGCCAGGGGCGACCGCCACGACCTGAGCCCTTGCGTGTAGCCCAGGCCTTGGCCTGCTCGGCAGCCAGTTCGGCATGTCCGACGCAGTAGCCATTGGCATTCCGGTGCAGGGACCGACAACCCTGGGCTCTGCATGGGCGCTGTGGCCTCAGCGGCATGGTGTGCCATCCAGGTAGGTGCCTGGCTCAGCGTCCGGATCAACATCGTCGCCGTCCGCCAGCGCCTCAATCAGCGCCAGGTTCTGGGTTGCGATCTGCTCCAGAAGCGCGGTCTGCTTCTGCTGCTCAGCCAGTAGGTCGCTGACGCTTGGTTGCAGCTGGGCGGTGATGCCCGCCTCAAGCACGATCAGCTCACACTTGAGTCGATCAGCTGTCCCTGCCAGGTGTTGAGTCAGTCGCTCGCGCACCTCCGTCTTGATCGGGAACGGAACGCTGACCACCAACAGGTCGCCCTTCTTCGGGCTCAGCTGCTCGATTTGTTGCGAATAGGTTTGCTGCTCGCTCATACGCCACCTTTGTCCACTTGTTGATCCACTCGCGCCGAGCGGCGCATCCACTACAGGCCATTGCTCACCTCCTGTACCAGGTCAGCTGGTAGCACCGCGCATCGGCGGGTATCTCGGCGATGGGCCAGCGCAAGCAGCCCATGTACTTTCGCTCTGGCCGGGTGCGGCTCACACGCAGCGTCTGCACCAAATAGGCAGATCCGGCAGCAGTGGTTATGAAATCACTGACTGCAATGCCGTCGGCACCGTCGACATACAGCCTGCATGGTGTATAGGGTTGCTTGGCCATGTTCGATAAGCTCTCTCGCGCAATGAAATCGGCGCATTCGCGGGGTCGTCGGAACGACATTCCGCCCGGATGGTCGTAGCGGAAAGATCTGGAGAAACCGTGATGAAAGAAATCGAAGAGCTTATAGACAGGTGCGTTTTGCTAACCGAGAAGCTTGAAGGCCTACTGGAGGAGCATCCCGTGGCGTCCGGATCAGTTGTTTATCAAACTGCCGTTCGTGTCCTCACCATGCAGGTTAATCAGCTTCAGCAAGATGTAATTACCAAAGCAGCGCGCGGAGTCATCCACGAAAGGGATCAGCTTCAACCGATCCCCGGTCGAGTGCTTCACTAATCTGGCTGAACGCATGATCAGCGTGCTCGCGCCACAAAACGGCGCATGTCTATTTTGTGGCGCGGATTAATCGACCTTGCGGCTCGGCAGCTTGAAGTCGGTGACGCGATCAGCAATGGCACGGACCTTCTCGACACCAAGGAAGCCAACCCAGCCACCCACAAACGTCGACATGCTCTGCGGCAGGCCGAAGAACTCCAGGCCGCTGATGATCGTCAGGGTCAGGCCGCCGCATATGGCGCCCTCCACCAGCATCTGCCGGCGAGTGCCGCCACCGTAAGTGATGCGCAGCACAGCCATGGCGCAGGAGAGCCCGGCCGCATACAACAGGGGCGAATGCTGGCTCAACCACGCAAGGGCAACTGCCCAGGTGTCTGGTTTGTCTGGCATGCTGGACATCCGGGTTCCTCCCTTGCGGGAAGCAGAAAAAGAAAAGGCCCGCCGTTATGGCGAGCCCTTGAATGAGTTTGGAGGATCGGTGCTGACCGGCCCCGGTGATGGCAACGTGATATGTTTCGACGGCCGCACTGGGCGGCAATTTCATCTTGCAAGGAGCAAGCATGACCAACATCGAAAAATTCGACGAGATTGCCAGCAAGCTGCTGAGCTATCTGGGCGCTACCTTCCCTATTCCTTCTGACGTAGGGGTCGGCTCGCTAAGGCTCAAGGAGTCGGCACGAGGGACATATGATCCGGTCACGGAAAAAACGGAAGGTGGGGAGCCCCAGACCGAAGATGAGAAATACTTCACTCCAACCGTCGCGTGGCTCGAGCAGGCTGGTTACATCACCGCCGACAAGAAAATGGGTAGCTATTACCGCATTGTTCTGACAGAAAAAGGGCTTGGACTTCTTGGGATTTCACCGGCCGCACTAACCCGCCAGGGTTAAACGAAAAACCCCGGCTGCAATGGCCGGGGTTTCTTGGACGCTGCTGATCAACAGGTCATGACGGGCTTTTCAATACCCAGTCGCGCGCACGCTTCCTTGAGATTTTCATCTGCCATCTGGAATCGTCGCACGCGTTCTAGCGTGTAATCCCGGCCGCTCTGGCCTTTTTCAGTGGCGGATGTGGACTGCTTCGCTCTGTGCTCACTGGCGCTGAACGCTTTCATGGCTGATTCCTTTCCTTCAAGGGAATAAAGCAATCTTTGTTGCTTTCGTACGCTTCTAACAAATGCTGTAAATGATGCTTGTACGTAGCTTCCTGCAACGTCACAGTCGCGGCATGGACTGGAGGCAACCCCATCGACCCAAGAACACGATAGAACAGGTCGTCAAACATATCTACCTGCTCCTGTACCGTTGCTCGGATAGCTTCATCTTTGAAATCTTCAATGAAGCAGTAGTAATCGCCTTTTGGCCAGCGAGGCTTGTGATACATGAGGACCGCAGGCTTCAACGGGTCGACAGATACGACACGACCCTCGCCTGGATCACCCTCTGCATTCACAGGATCAAGAGCGAACCACAGCCACAAGGTGGCCGCACAGCTCATTGCAAAGCGACCAACTGCAATCTCTACGTCAGCATCGGTCCTGCCCAGCGCTTCGATGAGGGCTTTCAACTGCTGGACATTGCCACCGGGGTTCGCACGTAGGTAAATGCGAATTTTTTTGCCCAGTGGCGCATCCTGCAAGAGCTGGATGAGCGGCGCTACGGATGCCTGCTCAATACTCACCAGCTCGATGGTTTCTCTGTCGTCTTTTACTACATGCAACTGGGACACTGCAGATTCAGCAGCAGTTCCATCCTGCTCTGCGGACGAACTCACATCCATGAAAGACCCTTACTAAAACGCGATTCGTGTCAAAAATCTTACCCATATAGTGGCATTTGGCCATCTCTATGGTTGCAAAAAACCCGACACAGTGGCCGGGTTTCGATTCAATCCCTTTGACGCGCAGGGATGTGAGGATGGTTGGCAATTTCGCTCATTCGCTCACTATTGTCAACCACTTAAGTCGATCAACTGCTCACGCTCCAGAATCTCGGTGACGTGAATGACGGCGCCCTCCTCAAGTTCGTCCAGGCATTTGTGAATGCCTCGGCGCCAACGGCTTCGTGTTGAGTCAGGGCGGGCCTCCGTATCCCAGGTGTTCACGTCGTAGAACTCATCCGGCAGCACGGCAACATCAGTCGAACGCTTGCCTTGCCTGCCCTTCATCTTCGGAATGAACCACACGGTGGTGGCCTTGTAGATGAACAGCGCTGGCGCTGGCGAGCTGATGCGGGGGATGCTGCGAGCAATAGCACTGACACGGTTGGCCTTGTGCGTCGAGAACTTGCCCACCAGCACATCCCAATGCGCCGAACTCAGCTCTCGGTGCAGAAGCGCATGCAGGATGCAGTCGAAGTCGAACTGGTCCCGAGCCGACAGCAGCGCCCTGAAGCCTCCTGTCACCGGGCCTGAGTCGATCAGCTTCTGCCAGCTTTGCCGCGTTGCGTTGCTGGTACTGTCCGCTGCCAACACCCTGACGATTGCCGCCATGACACCCTGATAAACCGCTGGCTGGAAGTCCGCCAACATTCGACGCGGCTGAGCCGCTGTTGCACTACTCATCGCATCATCTCCAATTCTTCGTCCACTACCCGCACGCACTCGTCGAACACCTCCTTGGGAATCCTGGCATTCAGCTCGCGCAGAATGGCCTTGTCGCGGGCCTGCCAAGCCGGACAGTTGCGACGGGCCTCGACTCGCAAGGACTTCATGTGCTGCATCAGGCGCTGGCGGTCACGATTGATGTGTTTAAGCGCCGCCTTGGCGCGGTGGTACCAGTTCGCGTCGGCGTACTGCCCTTCCGTTACAGCTTTGGCCTTGGCCTGCCCGATCTGGCACTCCAGGCGGATGGCATCGCGGCACAGCACTTCCTCCAGCACCTCGCACTCGGCCAGGGTGGCGGGCAGCTCAGCAGGCCCGCGCGGGGCGCTGATGGACGCCGGGGTACTGCCAGTGGCAACAGGCTGCCCGGCACCAGCTCGCTTGCTGACACTCACCGAAACGACCGGGGTCGCAGATTTGCCAGCGCAAGCGCGTGGCCACATATCAGAAAGTTTCATGCTGAACTCCTTTGGTGCGGTGACGGCCGGCAAATGTCCTGCCCATTTCGACTTCTTCGTTGCTTGGCTGGTACCCGACTAGCTCGACGAACCGGTGATAAGCACCCTGGTGCTGCACCCGGCAGATGCCGGTTTCACCATGACGATTCTTGTCCACGATCAGTTCAGTGACGCCCGACTGCCCCTCCTCGGAATCGCTGTCTCGGTGAACCAGCACCACCACGTCGGCGTCGGCCTCGATCTGGCCTGAGTCACGCAGGTCGCTCTTAGTGGGTCGCTTGTTGGCGCGGTTGTTGGGGCCGCGGTTCAACTGCGCCAGCACCATCACGGGCACGCCCAGCTCCTTGGCCAGCCGCTTGATCGACTTGCTGATATCGGTGACCTGCTCGTACCGGCTAGCCGACTTACTCTCGCCGTTGACCAGACCGATGTAATCCAGCGTCACGGAGCCCAGACCGTGCTCGCGCTTAACCGTCCGGCAGATCTGCCGGATGTCCCGCATCGTCAGAGAAGCGTCATCGCAGAAGATCAGGGGTGCACCATTGAGCCGGTTGACCGCGGCCGTCAGGCCAGGCCAATCGCTGTCAGCCATCGAATGGCCCTCGGTGATGTGCTTGAGCTGCACGCTGCCGACAGAAGCCAGGGAGCGGTTCGTAAGCTCCACATCCGTCATCTCAAGGCTGAACACCAGGGAAGTGGACTTGGCCACCAGCGCAACCCGCTCAGCGATCCCCAAACCCAGGGTGGTCTTGCCGCTCCCTGGGGCGCCAGCAATGACGACCATGTGCCCTGGGCAGATGCCTGGGATGAACTTGTCGAGGGATGGCAGCCCGGTGTCGAACCCGAGCACCACCTCGCGGTTGAACCTCCGGTCAACCCCGTCGATTGCTTCGGGCAGGATCTCGCCCACGAAGCGGTACCGCTTGCGGGAATCCAGGCCCTCTGCCTCAAGCGCGATCCAGGCCTGCTGCCCCTGCGCCAGAACCTCGTCCAGTGGCTCGCCATCCTTGAGCCGCTCCGACATGATGTGGGCGGCGGCTATCACCCGGCGGGCAACTGAACGCTGCTTCACGATCCTGGCGTACTCGGTGAAGTTCGCCACGCTTGGCGTGTTGTGAGCGATGTGAGCAGCCACTGCCAACGTGCCACGACCGTCTGCCAAGGCCGGGCGGGCGTCGGACAGAGTTACCACGTCGATCTGCCGGCCCTTCGCTTTGAGCGCCAGCAGCAGCTCAAACAGCTCAGCGCAGTCGGCCTGGTAGAAATCCCCGACCTCAAGCTTCACGTCGTCAATGAGCGCTGGCTGGTGGATCATGGCGCCGATCAGGGCGTGCTCCGACTCAGGGCTGTGCAACCGTGACACATCCTTTGTGCAAGCCACATAATCTTGGTTGATCATGCAACCCCTCCAACACGCGCTGACGACCATGTGAAGGGAGCCAGTAGGCCGCCGTTCTCGCGCAGGCGGTCCATGGCCCGCGGCCCAATGAAGGCCGGCAGTTGCTCACGGTCCTGGTTGCTGATTAGGATCGTCGGTCGAACAAGCTGATAACGTCGGTCGATCACCTCATGCAGCAGACTGGGCATGAAGTCCTTGCCTGGACGCGGCGTGTGCATGCCCACCTCGTCGATTACCAGCAGGTCGACTGCAGCCAGTTCGGACAACAGGTCGGACTTCGAGGGCCCGGCGTTGCTGCGGAAGCTGTCTGTGACCGCTTGCATGATCGCTTCGGCAGTGACAATCAGGCCCCTTGCGCCGTATTCCCGCACAACGTGCTGCAGGATGGCGCATGCCAAGTGGGTTTTACCGTTCCCGACCTCACCCAGCAGCATCAGGGCGCGGCCAGCTCGGTAGTGCTCCTCAAACTCCTCGGCATAACGCCGGCAAATAGACTGGGCGCGAACCTTGGCCGATTCGGCATTGGTGATAAAGCTGTCGAACGTGCACCCACGAAACCGCGGAGTGATGCCGGTGGCAAACAGGTCACGGTTGAGTTCGTCGGATTCCTTGTCTGCATGCGCAGCGTTCCGCACGCCTACCTCGCACTGGAGGTTCAGCGCCTCCCAGCGGCAACGCGGGCACTCGGTGGCCTTCCATTCGCCATCAAACTGCTCGACCTGCTTAGTTTCGTACTGGCCATGACCCGGCACTTCGCAGCTGGCAATGCCGGTGGCGCGCTCGGCAGGGGCTGGCCTGAATTTAGATGAAGTCATCAGGGTACATCTCCTGGTGGTGGGCCGGGACCTGCAGCACTGCGCTTACCTGGGGCTTTGCATTTGCGCCAGCGGCTGCAGGCAATTCGTCTTCCCAGCGTTTTCCGTTCAGCCAGGTGGCTGCGTGCGGGATGTACTGGCCACCGTCCTTGGTCCAGTCGTGAGAATTGCTCCAGGCAGCCAGAGCGGTACCGATGCGGGCGAACAGGGAGGCGTCCACCTTGAGCTTCGCCCAGGCCTTCACGGCCTTGTCCTTCCCAACCTTGCGCGGGTACAGCTTCCAGAACCTTTCAAACTCAACAAGCGACTCCCCCGAGTTGCACGAGGGTTTTTCAGTCCTTGCTGGTTTTTTCAGTCCTTGCTTACCTTCAATACTTACTAGTGTCGGATTTGCCGGATACGGCTGAGCCGGATACGGTGTTGCCGGATACGGCGAATCCGGAAGCGGTGTTTCAGATACGATGTAGTTGATCTCGCCCAGCACGCCGGCCTCGTCGCGATCTTGCCGACGAGCCACGTACCCTGCGTTGATCAGCTCTTGGAGCAAGCCGTAGACACCGTCCCGACCAGTTGGCTTGGCTGAGTTCGAAGTCTCACCACGCAGATGTGCCACGGAGATCTCCCAGTGGTCAGGCTTGCCCAGGAGGAAGACCAGCAGCCCGCGGGCAGCCCAGCTAAGCCGGGCGTCCTCGCTGATTGCCTTATTCAGCATGTAGAAATTCGCCTCGGGGCGAGGCGCGCGAATGATGCTCACAGATCAAGCTCCTCTGTGACACGGCGCACGAAGGCGTCGCAGCTCTCGGCCATCTCGAAGCCGTTGTCTTCCATGGCCTGGCGCCCAGCCTTGGCCAGTTCGTACAGCGCCCACCGCTCTCGCTCTGGAAAGCCCTTGAACTGGCTGTAGGTAGGCCATGGGCCGGTGATGATTGACGCGCCAGAGCGCTGCTGGTGCACCTGGGTGGGATTTGAGATCGGGGTCATTGGAGAGTCTCCGATCCGGTGCCAGTAGTCCCGAGGATGTGCTGGCCCAGATCGGTCAGCGATCCTCCAGCGAGGCGGCGTACAAGGATGCCGAGGGCAGTGGTGGCGTTGATTGCCTCCACCCCTACGGTCGCTTTGATCTGCGCGTTGTCAGCTGACAGGGTCGCGTTGGTACCCAACCGAACCTTGTCGCTGGCGTTGTAGGCTGCACAGGCCAGCTCTAGGTCGCTCAGGTGGCTGTACCCTTCGGGCGGGGTTGGTTCGATGAAGGCACTTGCGACCGGGATCAACTGATCCGGGTACGGCGCGCCCTCCAGTAAGTGCCGCCTCTTAGACTCCCAGTGCTCCTGTGCCACGACGGCTGCGTCACTACCTGTCTTGCGGTCGAACAGCACCTTGAGCGCGTAGAAGGCCCGGATCAGGTCGATGTGAGTGTCATCTTCCTTCTCGATGGAGTACTCGGGCTCGTTGATCACGTCGAGCGTGTCCTTGACGACCTCGAAGCACTTCAGCAGTAGCGCCGCGTCGGTGTACTTGCGAAAGGCTTCTTCGCTGATCACTTCAGTCTCAGCCGGCGCCGGGAAATTCAATACGTTGGTCATGCGGGCTCTCCCACGGCGCCGAACAGCTCGGCTAGGTCAATTTGGTAGACGGCTGCCCAGGCGGCAGCAGGCCAGGAGCGAACCCAGCCGAATCGAGGGTCTTGGACTTTCGGGGCGGACACCCCGTGGCTGTCGCACCAGTTCTTGAGCGGGCGGAAACCCTGGCTACCGAAGCTCCGGTGGGCGGCTTTCTCCACCGCCGTAACGGTGGCGTGCTGGCAGCCTCGACCCAGCTCGTTTTCCAGGTGCATGACCTTACGGACCGCTGCGGAAGCAGTGGCCATAGCCGTGGCTTCACGCCGGCTGCCGATCTCGGCCTTGGTGGCGATCGCATGGTCACGCTGCTCGAGCGCCAGCTGCTCTGAGCGCTTCGAAGCCAGCAGGTGCTCCAGGGCCGTTATGTAGTCGGTGGGCAACGCGGGCGCCGGCCTGAAGTAGTTGCTAACGAGCTGGCGCTGGACGGTCCAAGCCAAGTCATCGGTCAGCGACTTGACCAACATCAGGTAGCCCTGCTCGGTGAGCAGTGATAGCCCGTTCGGAGCGACAAACCCCATCTGCCGGGCTTCGGACGAATTTCGTACGAAGTAATCTTCGCCCTCGATCAGCTTGTCCCGATGCTCGTTGAAGTTCCGGCGAGCGGTACCCTCCGGCCGCTCATGCACTTGGTCGATCATCGCCAGGGTGACGACACGCTGACCGCGGTACTCAACGACGGGCAGCTGAGTGTTGTGGATGGTGACCAGGATCATGCCGCACCTCCCACATCCTTCGCATCATGGAAGGCAGCTGCGTTGCGGTGCGGGTACAGGAAATTGCGCGTGTCGAACACGACTCGCTCCATGAGGCGCTCCAGCTCGCACACTACTGGGTTCTCGAAGCCGCCGAGGCCAGGGACTACCTTTGCCCAGTACAGGGTCTTGATAGCTCGAAATGCCTCCCGGGCCTCGTTGAACTTGGCGATCTCATCTGCGGAGAGAATCACGTCCTGAACCAACACCCCGGAAGCCGGCGCTGGCATCAGTTCGGTTCGCATGGTCAGCATGCAGCACCTCCCGCGCCACGAACTGGCGAGGCGGCATTTTGTGGCGCGCCTTCCAACTGGGGATCAACGCCGGCGTGAGCCGCATAAACAAGCGCCAGCGCTGATTCAGCTGCATAGAAGACGAGCGTGGCGTGATGGGTGACGGCTGGCTCCTGCATCAGCGCCCGCAAGCCTGCCACAACGGCCTCAAGCCGATCGGTGGCAGCGCCAAGGGATTCATGCACCGGGATATCGCCGGAGGCCTCCAGCACGTCGTGCAGTCCGTACGTAGCGAACGGACTCGAAAGAGTTTCAGCTTGAGGCTTCATTGCTCACCCCCGCGGCCCGCAGCGACGGCAACGCTCTTTTCAACCGACCAAACCAGCGCGCTGACGGTCTCCCCCAGGAAGCTGAGCGCCGCCATTCCGTCGCAATACACAAGTTCGCCCATGTTCACGCTGTCGTGCATGTGCTGGCAGATCTGGCTAAGCCCGGAAGAAAGGGTGCGGGCCGCACGCAGGGCGTCTTCGGCATTCATCCCGGCGTCAACGCTGAGCAACTGGTCAGCTACCGGGCTGATAGGGGCATTCAGGAAACCAACTTTGGTGGTGAGGATTGCTTGCGCAGCAGTAGTGGTGGTGTTATTTTTCGGTTGTGGCATAACCTCGTCTCCTACAGACGATGCGATTTGAACCACTCGTCCTACCGAGTGGCATGAGAAACCCGCTTCCTACAGCGGGTTTTTTGTTGCCCGGTGAAAAGTCAGCCAGACAGCAAAAACTTGGCGTCGAAGCCGTTCATGAATGAGCCTGCGAATCACTGGATGGGTATACAGAGCCAACAGGCCCAGGTGTGTCATCGGCAAATTTGCCGGATGATTCACCTACCTTGTGGCGAGCTTCGACTTGAGCAATCAGAGGGCACAGGGACGCGGCGCTAATGGCGCCACCGGTGGCAAGCTCGGCAAGAAATGCCTTTTCAGCGCTGATCTTCACGGACCCAGAAAGCCAGTACGAAACCGTGGCCTGGGAAACGCCCAGGGCCTTCGCGGTCAACGATTGGGTGCCGAAATGCTGTATCAGCTTGCTGATAGAACGAGCCATCGAACGGGCCTCTAATAAGTCAATTTATATGCTGCACAGAAGAAGACTTCTTTGCAAGCAGATAAGTATCTTTATAGGATCAGCGGATGAATCTTTCTGAACGTATCAAGCAAGCTAGGCAGCATGCCGGCCTCACCCAAAAGGAGCTCGCCGAAAAGGTGGGCATAGCGCAAACCGCCATTAGCCAACTCGAATCTGGCAAGACCCAGCGTTCGACCTACCTGTTCCAAATAGCGGACGCATGCGGGGTGTCGGCGGTGTGGCTGGCAGCAGGCGCGGGCGGAATGCTCCATGCGCCAGGTCAGAGTGGCGGTGTGGCCGAGGAGGAATTCAGGATTGGCTACCACCAAGCCCTGGCCGAGGCAGAGCAGCCGGATGAAGAAGAACCCTTTGGCCCGGGTGTATCGCCCATCAGCGTATGGGATGACGACACCCCACTGGATGACGATGAGGTAGAAGTACCTTTTTTGAGAGAGGTTGAACTCTCCGCAGGGAGCGGGCGCACTGTGATCGAGAGAAGCACCTCCACCAAGCTGAGATTCGGCAAGCGCTCTCTGCGCGCCCACAATGTCCAGTTTGACCAAGCTGTTTGCGTCATCGTCTCTGGTAACTCCATGGAGCCAGTACTCCCGAACGGCAGCACAGTCGGAGTGAACATGGGACAGAGACAGATTGTCGACGGCAAAATGTACGCCCTGAAACACGATGGCCAGCTTCGGGTGAAGGTGCTGTACAGAATTCCTGGAGGTGGCATCCGGCTGCGCAGCTTCAACCAGAGCGAGCACCCAGACGAGAGCTATACCCCAGAGGAGATGACCGAAAACTCAATTGAGGTGCTCGGTAGAGTCTTCTGGGGCGCGTCCTTTTTCTAGTCGATAATCCCTCCCAAAGCCCGGTGAATCCGGGCTTTTTTGTGCCCGTCGATCGGGGAAATCACTCTGCTGATAAAAAATATAAGGCGAATGCTTGCGCAGTCTTATCAATCTGCTTATATTTTGGCTCATCTACTTACACAAGGAGGTGGCAAATGAACGGCGTGATCAACTTCAGGAGCATGGAAGGCAACATCGGCATCCTCGCTGCGCAAGAGTTGAAGGCAGCCCTAGCCATTTGCTGCGGCCTAGGCAACAAGGAAATCGCGCGAGAACTGTCTTGCTCGCCGGCGACCGTGAAGAAGTCGGTCGAGAGAATTTTCTACAAACTGGGCATCAGTAGCCGGTCTGCAGTTCCGACCGAACTGTTCTGTCGCGGAATCGCCAGGAGACTTGCCATGATCATGTGCGC
>NZ_JABMCW010000740.1:0-506 GCF_013179705.1 Pseudomonas sp. CM25
ACCTTCGCTTCGTTCTTCAGCTTCTCGACCAGTTCGGCCACCGACTTGACCTTGATACCCGCGCTGCGGGCAGCCGGGGCTTCAACCTTCAGGGTCTTGTTGGTGGAGGCGAGGGAAACGCCCAGATCGTCAGGTTTGACGGTCTCCAGCGGCTTCTTCTTGGCCTTCATGATGTTCGGCAGCGACGCATAGCGTGGCTCGTTCAGGCGCAGGTCGGTGGTGACGATGGCGGGCAGGTTCAAAGCCACGGTCTGCAGGCCGCCGTCGATTTCACGGGTGACGTTCAGCTTGTCGCCCGCCACTTCGACCTTGGAGGCGAAGGTGCCTTGGGCGAAGCCCGTCAGCGCCGCCAGCATCTGGCCGGTCTGGTTGTTGTCGCTGTCGATGGCCTGCTTGCCGAGGATGACCAGCTGCGGCTGCTCCTTGTCGACAACGGCTTTCAGCGCCTTGGCCACGGCCAGGGAGTTCAGTTCGTCAGCGGCTTCGACCAGGATGGCACGGTCGGC
>NZ_JABMCW010000741.1:0-502 GCF_013179705.1 Pseudomonas sp. CM25
ATGGTGTGCGGCAGGCCGTCATCGCTGTTGAGGTATTCGGTCATCTGGCCGAGGGCATCGATTTCGGCGAGCAGGTTGCCCTTGTCGTCGTAACGCGCTTGCCAGGTGCTGCCATCCGGGTAGGTGATCTGGGTCACCAGCGTGGTCAGGTGGTGGTATTCGTACTGGATCTTGCGGCCCAGCGGGTCGGTTTCTTCCAGCAGGCGGGCGTACTCGTCGTACTTGAAGGCCAGGCGATTGCCGTCTGGCAAGCTCAGGCCGACCATGTTGCCGTTTTCGTCCAGCGCGATGGCGTACCGCTCGCCGCCGTAGTCACGGCTGGCGACCACGCGGTGGTCGGCGTTGTACTGCACTTCCAGCTCGCGGCCGAGCACATCGGTGGCCCAGCTGGTGCGCGCGTCCAGGTCGTAGCGGAAATGGAAGTGTTCGCCGTCGCTGGTCCAGTGCTCGACCACCCGTGGTTTATCGCCCAGCGTTTCCCAGCGGTAGTGACAGCCCAGCC
>NZ_JABMCW010000075.1:0-19818 GCF_013179705.1 Pseudomonas sp. CM25
GGCAGGTCTGGCCCTTTCGCGGGTGAACCCGCTCCCACAGGCGCCGTGACATCAGTGGGAGCGGGTTCACCCGCGAAAGGGCCAGACCTGCCGATAAAAACAGTTTGGCCGACTCAGGCAGGAGAAAACCGTGAGCGAACAACCCTCATCAGCGCACTGGCAGTTGCAGAGCATCGTCAGCGGCCTGCGCGGCGCCCGTGAGCAATGGCGTACACGCAATGGCCGCAGTATTGGCGAGCAGGGCGGGCGCGAACTGCCATCGCGCGAGGCGATGCGGCAGATCCTGGAGCAGCTGTGCGGCGCACTTTTCCCCATGCGCCTTGGCCCGGTCGACCTGCGCGAAGAGAGTGAAGATTTCTACGTTGGCCATACCCTGGATGCCGCGCTGACTGCCTTGCTTGCCCAGGCACGTCTCGAGCTGCGCTACGCGGCGCGGCAAAGCAAAGCCGGGCTGGCTGGCGTCGACGCCCAGGCGCTGAGCCTGATCCAGGGTTTTGCAGCGGCGCTACCGGAGCTGCGGGTGCTGCTCGACACCGACGTGCTGGCCGCCTACCACGGCGACCCGGCAGCGCGAAGTGTCGATGAAGTGCTGCTGTGCTACCCGGGCATCCTGGCGATCATCCATCACCGCCTGGCCCACCATCTGTACCAGGCCGGCTTGCCGCTGTTGGCGCGGATCAGCTCGGAGCTGGCGCATTCGGCCACCGGCATCGACATCCATCCGGGGGCGCAGATTGGCCCGAGCTTCTTCATCGACCATGGTACCGGTGTGGTAATTGGCGAAACCGCGATCATCGGCGAGCGGGTGCGCATCTACCAAGCGGTAACCCTGGGCGCCAAGCGCTTCCCCAGTGACGAGTCGGGCACGCTGCATAAAGGCCTGCCACGCCACCCGATCGTCGAGGACGATGTGGTGATTTATGCCGGCGCCACGGTGCTGGGGCGCATTACCATCGGCAAGGGCTCGACCATCGGCGGCAATGTGTGGCTGACCCGCAGTGTGCCGGCCGAGAGCAACATTACCCAGGCCAACCTGCAGCTGGATTGCCAGGACAAGAACTGATCGGGCATCTCTGCTGATTGTTCCGGCCTCTTCGCGGGTTCACCCGCGAAGAGGCCGGAACAGGGGACACCAATCAGCGCCCCAATTCGCATTGATATCCAATCCATGTTTAACTTGAACGCTTGTTCAATGAAAAAACGCTGGTCCGCTGCCGGTGTTCAACAGGAGGATTCCTTTGCTGAACCCGTTCATTCCGAACCTCACGTCATTTGACGAGGTGCACGCCCCATGAGTGCACCGAACCCTTCGCTTGCCGATAGCAAGATGCGCATGAACCCCCCGGTGTTCTACTTTGCGGCAAGTTTCATCCTTATCTTCGGCGTGGTGGTCATCTCCAACCCGCAAGCTGCAGGCGACTGGTTGCTGGCGGCGCAGAACTGGGCGGCCAACACGGTCGGCTGGTACTACATGCTGGCGATGACGCTGTACCTGGTCTTCGTGGTGGTCACCGCCTTGTCCGGCTACGGCAAGATCAAGCTCGGTGCCGACCACGACGAACCCGAGTTCAGCTACCTGTCGTGGGCCGGCATGCTGTTCGCTGCCGGCATCAGCATTACCCTGTTCTTCTTCTGCGTCTCCGAACCCCTCACCCACATGTTGCAGCCGCCCCAGGGCGAAGCGGGCACGGCCGAGGCCGGGCGCCAGGCCATGCAGATCCTGTTCCTGCACTGGGGCCTGCATGGGTGGGGCGTGTTCGCCTTCGTCGGCATGGCGCTGGCCTACTTCGCCTACCGGCACAACCTGCCCCTGGCCTTGCGTTCGGCGCTGTACCCGCTGATCGGCAAGCGCATCAACGGGCCGATCGGCTACGCAGTGGACGGCTTCGGCATCATCGCCACGGTGTTCGGGCTGGGTGCCGACATGGGCTTTGGCGTGCTGCACCTGAACGCCGGCCTCGACTACCTGTTTGGCATCAGCCATAGCCAATGGGTGCAGGTGATCCTGATCACCCTGATGATGGGCGCGGCAGTGGCCGTGGCCGTCGCCGGGGTAGAGAAGGGCGTGCGGGTGATGAGCGACATCAACCTGTTCCTGGCCTGTGCGCTGCTGCTGTTCGTGCTGTTCGCCGGGCCTACCCAGCACCTGTTCAATACCCTGATCCAGAACCTGGGCGACTACCTGGGCGCCTTGCCGCGCAAGAGCTTCGACGTGTATGCCTACGGTGAGAACCGTGACTGGCTGGGCGGCTGGACGGTGTTCTACTGGGCCTGGTGGATTGCCTGGGCGCCGTTCGTGGGGCTGTTCATTGCCCGCATCTCTCGTGGCCGCACCATCCGCGAGTTCGTCTTTGGCGTGCTGTTGATCCCGCTGGGCTTCACCCTGGCGTGGATGTCGATTTTCGGCAACAGCGCCCTGGACCAGGTCATCAACCACGGCATGACCGCCCTGGGCCAGTCTGCCCTGGATAACCCGTCGATGAGCCTGTACCTGCTGCTGGAGACCTACCCCTGGAGCAAGGTGGTGATCGCCACCACGGTGTTCATCAGCTTCGTGTTCTTCGTTACCTCGGCCGATTCGGGCACCGTGGTGCTGTCGACCTTGTCGGCTACCGGCGGTGGTGCGGACGAAGACGGGCCGAACTGGCTGCGCATCTTCTGGGGCGCGATGACGGCGCTGATCACCAGTGCGCTGCTGTTTGCCGGCAGCATCGATTCGCTGAAGTCGGCGGTGGTGCTGACCTCGCTGCCGTTCTCGCTGATCCTGCTGTGCATGATGTGGGGGCTGCACAAGGCGTTCTACCTCGAGTCGCAACGGCAGATCGCGCAGATGCACTCGCTGGCACCGTTCGCCCAGTCACGCCGCGGCCGTGGTGGTTGGCGCCAGCGCCTTAGCCAGGCGGTGCATTTCCCGTCGCGTGATGAGGTGTATCGCTTCATGGACGACGTGGTGCGCCCGGCGATTGCCGAAGTGCGTGATGTGTTCGAGCAGAAAGGCCTGGTACTGATTACCCAGGACGACCCCAGCCATGACAACGTCAGCCTGAAGATTGGCCATGGCGAGGAGCAGCCGTTCATTTACCAGGTGCAGATGCGTGGCTATTTCACGCCATCGTTCGCCCTGGGTGGGTTGGGTACGCAGGATTTGAAGAACCGCCGCTACTACCGGGCGGAAGTGCACCTGAGCGAAGGCAGCCAGAACTACGACCTGGTTGGCTACAGCAAGGAGCAGATCATCAACGACATCCTCGACCAGTACGAACGGCATATGCAGTTCCTGCATCTGGTCAGATAGTAGCCTGTACCGGCCTCCTCGCGGGTAAACCCGCTCCCACAGGTACGGCACCGGTTTCGAAGCCTGTGTTGTACCTGTGGGAGCGGGTTTACCCGCGAAGAGGCCGGCATAGGCAACAACTAGAAGGGCGCATCCCCCAGGATGGTCGCCCGATGCATCACCCGCCGGTTCGGCCGGTAGTCATCCACCGCAAAATGCTGGGTCACGCGGTTGTCCCAGAACGCCACGTCATGCTCCTGCCAGCGCCAGCGAATGCTGAACTCCGGCCGCGTCGCATGGGCGAACAACAGCTTCAGCAGCGCCTCGCTTTCCAGCTCGCTCAGCTCGTTGATGCGCGTGGTGAACCCTTCATTGACGAACAGCGCCTTGCGCCCGCTAACGGGGTGGGTTCGCACCACCGGGTGCGACAGCGGCGGGTTGTTGCGCCGCGCCGCCTCCCAGCGCGCCAGGTCTTCCGGAGTAGTACCAAAGCGCTCCAGCGGAAACGACTTGGTGAAGTCGTGGGTAGCGGTCAGCCCGTCGAGCATCTCGCGCAATGGCGCCGACAAGGCCGCCAATGCTGCGATGCCGCTGGCCCACAGGGTATCGCCACCGTGAGCCGGCAACTGCTTGGCGCTGAGCACTGCGCCCAGTGCCGGGGTCGGCAAAAAGGTCACATCGGTGTGCCACACGGCGTTGTCGCGCACATCGGTGACCGCCGTATCCAGCACCAGCACCTGCGGGGTTGCCGGCACATTCGGGTAGATCGGGTGGATGTGCAGGTCGCCAAAGCGGGCGGCAAAGCGCGCCTGTTGCTGCGGGGTGATCGGCTGGTCGCGGAAGAACAGCACTTGGTGCTGCAACAGCGCCTGCCCGATGGCGTCGCGGTCGGCGGCGCTGATCTCGCGGCTGATGTCCACGCCACTGATCTGGGCGCCGAGCGCCGGGCTGAGAGGGGTGATGGTCAGGCTCATGTCGGTCTCTTTGGTCAGGCGCCGATATGTCGGCGTGGTCAGTCGAATTCAGTGGCTTTGCCCATGCCAGGGCACCAGCTTGCGCTGCAGGGCACGCAGGCTCATTTCCAGGGCGAAGGCGATCAGGGCGATCAGCAGGATGCCCAGTACCACCACATCGGTGACCAGGAACTGCGCCGCCGACTGCACCATGAAACCCAGGCCGCTGGTGGCCGCGATCAGCTCGGCCGCCACCAGGGTCGACCAGCCGACACCCAGGCCGATACGCACGCCGGTGAGGATGTCGGGCAGCGCGCTGGGCAGGATCACATGGCGAATCAGCTGGGCTTTGCTGGCGCCCAGCGACTGCGCCGCACGCAACCTGGCCGGGTCGACCGTGCGCACGCCGGTGGCCGTGGCAATCGCGATCGGCGCGAAGATGGCCAGGAAGATCAGCAGCACCTTGGACAGCTCGCCGATGCCGCACCAGATCACAATCAGCGGCAGGTAGGCCAGCGGCGGGATGGGCCGGTAGAACTCGATCAACGGGTCGAGAATGCCGCGTGCCACTCGGTTGTAGCCGATGGCGATGCCCACCGGGATGGCGGTGAGCGTAGCGGCCAGCAGGGCCACGCCGATGCGCCCGAGGCTGGAGCCCAGGTGCTGCCACAGGCTGGCATCCATATAGCCTTGGGTCAGCAGGGCCCAGCCCTTGGCCAGGATGTCGGCGGGCGAGGGTAGGAACAGTGGCTCGATCCAGCCGCCGGCGGTCACTAGCCACCAGGCAAATAGCAGGCTGGCGAGGGTCAGCGTGCTGATCCAGCGGGTGGACAAGGGGCGGCGCTGCCCGGTGGCGCGCCGGGCTCGGCTATCAGGTTTGCCGGCAACCGGCAGGTCCAGGCTGTTCATGCGCGCTCCTGCAGACTTTGGCGTTGGGCGAACACGCTGGCCAGCACGTGCTCGCGGGTTTCGATGAAGCGAGGGTCGGACTTGATCGAGCGGGCCGACTCGCCGGCGGCATAGCGCTGCCCGTAGTCCAGTTGCAGGCGCTCGACCACGCGACCCGGGTTGGGCGCCAGCAGCACCAGCTCGCTGGCGAGAAACACCGCTTCTTCGATGTCGTGGGTAATCAGGAACACCGGCTTGGCGGTGCGTTGCCACACCTGCAGCAACAGCTCCTGCATCTGTTCGCGGGTAAAGGCATCGAGGGCGCCGAACGGTTCGTCCATCAGCAGCACCCGCGGGTCGGCTGCCAGCGCCCGGGCCAGGCCCACGCGCTGCTTCTGGCCACCGGACAACTGCCAGACACGGCGTTCGCCAAAACCGTCCAGGTCGACCAGGGCCAGCATCTCGCGGGCCTTGGCTTCACGCAGCGCGCGCGGTACACCGGCCAGCTCAAGGCCGAAGGCAACGTTGCCCAGCACGTTCTGCCAGGGCAGCAGCGCATCGTCCTGGAACACCACGCCGCGCTCGGCACCTGGGCCCTGCACCGGTACGCCATCCAGGGTGATACGCCCGCTGCTGGGCGCGACGAAGCCGGCGATAAGGTTGAGCAGCGAGGTCTTGCCGCTGCCGGAAGGCCCCAGGGCTACCAGCAACTGGCGCGGCCCCAGGCTCAGGTTGATATCGGCCAGCACCGGGGTATCGGCGCCGGGGTACTGTGCGCTGATGCGCTCCAGTTCGAGCAAGGCCATGGTGGGCTCCGGTCGGCTTTTACGGGGTCAGTTCGGGAGGTACTGGGCGCTGACGTACGGCGAGTAATCCGGCAGCACCGCGTCTACCTTGCCTTGCTGCTTGAGGAAGGTGGCGGTGTCGGTCAGTGCCTGGGTGGTGGGCGCGCCCAGTGCGCTGGCCTGGTCGGCAGCCAGCGGGTAGACGTTGCCCTGCAGCAATACCGGGATGTCGGCAGGCTTGGCGCCGGACAGCTTGGCCAGCTTGCTTACATTGTCGGGGTTGGCCAGCCAGGCTTTGGGGTCGTTGCGGTAGTCGGCGTAGGCGTCGAGGGTGACCTTGGCAAACGCCTTGACCACGTCCGGGTGCTTGGCAGCGAAGTCCTTGCGCACGATCCACGCGTCGAACGTGGGTGCACCTTTTTCGGCCAGTTCGCCAGAGGTGATCAGCACCTTGCCGTTTTCCTTAGCCACGCCCAGGGCCGGGTCCCAGACGTAGGTGGCGTCGATATCGCCACGCTTCCAGGCGGCAATGATGGCCGGCGGTGCGAGGTTGAGGATTTGTACCTTGGACGGGTCGATGTTCCAGCTTTTCAGTGCCGCCAGGAGGCTGTAGTGGCCGGTGGAGACGAACGGCACGGCGACTTTCTTGCCGACCAGGTCTTGCGGGGACTTGATGCTGTCACGGGCGACCAGCGCTTCACCGGCGCCAATCTGCGTGGCGATCAGGAATGTTTCGACCGGCAGCTTGCGGGTGGCCGCTGCGGCCAGCGGGCTGGAGCCCAGGTAGCCGATTTGCACGTCGCCACTGGCCACTGCGGTGATCACGTCGGCGCCGTTGTCGAACTTGCGCCAGTCGATGCTGGCTTTGCTGGCTTTTTCATAGTTGCCATCGACCTGCGCCACCTTGGCCGGGTCGACGGTGGTCTGATAGGCAACGGTGAGGTCGGCAGCCTGGGCAAACCAGCTGGTACTGGCGAGGGTCAGGGCTGCGAACAGGCGCAGCGGGGTGTGCGGGATCATGGTGGACCTCTCGTCAGGCAATCGGTGTGATGGATGACAAGAAGGCTAAATGATCTAAGAATCTTAAAATAAATAACTTTTTTGCATTAGCTTAGGAGCCAAATGCTTTAAGGGTCGGGCTGGGCAGACGCAGGTTCCCACCTGGACCACGTGAGGCAGCTGGGCCGATGATCTCGCTCAATGGCGGAATCAGAACGGCCTGCTAGGCTCTTTCGTCCTTATAGAACGATCGGGAATTAGGTTATGAGCAAACGTTTGCAAATAACCGATAGTTATGAATTCTTCCGCTTCTACAACGAAAAGCAGCAAAGGTTCGTAACATATTCCGTAAAAATCTTAGAAATTCACAAAACGGTCATTTTGGATTTATAGGATTGTCATTATCCTGTAGCGCAGGTGGCGTCTTAGACCAAAGTCGCGAAACGTTTAGAAACGATTGACTTAAGGGTCACGCTTTGGGACTAAATCGCCAATCCACGGTGAGCGGGGCAGCAGATCCCTCCGCCAGAGATACACAAAAATTAGAACGTAGAGGAGCAGAACATGTACAAGTCCAGCCTGGCCGTGGCCGTGGCACTGGGGGTTTTCGCCCAAACAGCAGGCGCTGCCGGTTTCGTTGAAGACAGCAAACTGTCGCTCAGCTCGCGCACCATGTACTTCAACAACGACAACCGCGACGGCGGTGCCGACAACCGCGAATCGGGTCAGGGCTTCAAGCTCGACTACATCTCCGGTTTCACCGAAGGCACCGTTGGCTTCGGTGTAGATGCCCAGGCCCTGTGGGGTATTCACCTGGACGGCGGCCGTGGCAAGCACCCTGACAACAGCAGCTTCTTCCCAAGCGATAGCGACGGCTCGGCTGCAAGCCAGTGGGCGCGCGTGGGTGCGAACGCCAAGGCTCGCTTCTCCAAGACCGAAGTCCACTACGGTAGCGCCCTGGCGCCAAACCTGCCGATTCTGGTCTCCAACGACGGCCGTCTGCTGCCGCAAACCTTCGAGGGTGGCACCATCCAGTCGAAGGAAATCGACAACCTGACCATCAACGCCGGTCAGCTGACCCACGCCATGGGCCGTGCTTCGAGCAACCGCACCGGTCTGTCCGTTGCTGGTGCCTTCCGCGAAAGCAACAAGTTCCGCTACGGTGGCCTGGACTACAAACTCACTCCAGACCTGACCCTGCAGTACTACTACTCGAACCTGGAAGACTTCTACAAGCAGCACTTCCTGGGCGCCACCCACGTCTTCAAGATCGGTGACGACCAGTCGTTCAAGACTGACCTGCGTTACTTCGACAGCAGCAGCGATGGTCGCAACGGCGAAGCTGGCTACGCCTTCAACAACAACGGTGGTTATGCCAAGAACACTGGCGAGGTCGACAACAAGACCTGGTCTGCCATGTTCACTTACACCTTGGGTGGCCACTCGTTGATGCTGGGTCACCAGCAGATCAGCGACGACGGTGGTTTTGTTTGGCTGAACCAGGGCAACGTGCGTAAGGACGGTTCTACTTCCTCCCTGGAAGGCGCCGGTGGTTCCAGCTTCTACCTGTTCACCGACAGCATGATCAACCAGTTCGCCAAGGCGGGTGAAAACACCACCTTCGGTCAGTACGCCTACGACTTCGCACGCCTGGGCGTACCGGGCCTGAAAGCCTCGGTTGCCTACCTGAAAGGTGAAGACGGCAAGAACGCCGTTGGCGGCGGTACCTTCAGCGAATGGGAACGTGACGCTCGTGTCGACTACGTGATCCAGGAAGGCACCTTCAAGGGCCTGGGCGCCAGCCTGCGTCACGGCGTATACCGTGGCACTGGCACCAGCTCGCTGGCTGACCAGGATCAGACCCGTCTGATCTTCAACTACACTTACAACTTCATGTAAGCCGTAGCTGAACAAGAAGCCTCGCCTAGTGCGAGGCTTTTTTATGCCTGTAATTCCGTATGCAATATGGTTATAAACAAATCAATATTCATTCTTTTTGTTTTTAATCGGATGCAGGCACATTAAACCCACACGGTGTACAGAACCCCGCACAGGAGCCGCAGCCCATGAGCCTAAAACTCGGCGATATCGCCCCCGATTTCGAACAGGATTCCAGCGAAGGCAAAATCCGCTTCCACGAGTGGCTGGGCAACAGCTGGGGTGTGTTGTTCTCCCACCCGGCCGACTTTACCCCGGTGTGCACCACCGAGCTGGGCCTGACTGCCAAGCTCAAGGACGATTTCGCCAAGCGCGGGGTCAAGGCCATTGCCTTGTCGGTGGATCCGGTCGACTCGCATCACCGCTGGATCGATGACATCAACGAGACCCAGAACACCGTGGTCAACTTCCCGATCATCGCCGACGCCGACCGCAAGGTGTCGGACCTGTACGACCTGATCCATCCGAACGCCAGCGACACCCTGACCGTACGTTCGCTGTTCGTGATCGACCCGAACAAGAAGGTGCGCCTGACCATCACCTATCCGGCCAGTACCGGGCGCAACTTCAATGAAATCCTGCGGGTGATCGACTCGCTGCAGCTGACCGACAACCACAAGGTCGCCACACCAGGCAACTGGCAGGACGGCGACGAGGTGGTGATCGTGCCCTCGCTCAAGGATGAGGAAGAGATCAAACAGCGCTTCCCCAAAGGTTACCGCGCGGTCAAACCCTACCTGCGGCTGACCCCTCAGCCCAATCGTTGATGAATTCCTCGTTGCATTGCTCTTAGCCAAGCAGGGATTTTCGGGCCGTTTCGACGGCCCTTTTTATGCCTGCTGAAAACCGCGTGGGCCTCTTCGCGGGTAAACCCGCTCCCCACAGGGTTAAGCGCCGTCCTCAAGGTTTGTGGTGTCCCTGTGGGAGCGGGTTCACCCGCGAAAAAGCCGGCACAGGAAATAATCAAAATGGAATAAACAAATGAAAAAATATGATTTCTAGATATATGTAAGCGCTGTTAATGTCACTCCCAACAGAACACAAGGAAGCGCTGCAATGCTGGTCGTCTCAATCGGTGGTAGCCCAAGTACCCGTTCACGCTCCGGCGTGCTGCTGGAGCGTTCGCGCCAGTGGCTGCAGAACCGCGGCGTCGAAGTGGTGACGTTCCAGGTGCGTGACTTTGCCGCCGAAGACCTGCTGCATGCCCGTTTCGACAGCCCGCAGGTTCAGCATTTCCAGCAACTGGTGGCCCAGGCCGATGGCCTGATCGTCGCAACGCCGGTGTACAAGGCATCGTTCGCCGGCGCTCTGAAAACCTTGCTCGACCTGTTGCCCGAGCGCGCCCTGGCTCACAAGATCGTGCTACCGATTGCTACAGGCGGCAGCATCGCCCACATGCTGGCGGTGGATTACGCACTTAAACCCGTGCTGTCGGCACTCAAGGCGCAAGAGACCCTGCAAGGGATCTTCGCCGACGACAGCCAGGTTACTTACGCAGAAGGCTCCAGACCCGCGCAACTGTTACCGGTGCTGGAAGAACGCCTGCATGACTCGCTGGAAACCTTCCACGCTGCCCTGGCCCGTCGGCCGAGCCCCGTCGCCCCGGGCCTGTTGAACGAACGCCTGATCAGCGCCCGCTGGAGCATCTGACCAGCACAACCCGCTTTACCACCTTACTCGCCCGACAACGAGGCAAGCAGGTGCAACCCGAACCCATTCGCACAGGAGAGCGCCATGCGCACAGTCTTCTTGCGTCGCGGTCTGGTCGCCCTGTTTGCGGCGGCTGTGTCCTTCGGCGCCATTACCCAAGCCCAGGCCGAGAGCCTGCGTATCGGCTATCAGAAATACGGCACCCTGGTGCTGCTCAAGGCCAAGGGCACGCTGGAAAAGCGCCTGGCCGAGCAGGGCGTGCAGGTGCAGTGGACCGAATTCCCCGGCGGCCCGCAGCTGCTTGAAGGGCTGAATGTCGGCTCCATCGATTTTGGCGTCACCGGCGAGACCCCACCCGTGTTCGCCCAGGCTGCTGGCGCCGATCTGCTCTACGTGGCGTATGAGCCGCCGGCGCCGCACAGCGAGGCGATCCTGGTGCCGAAGGGCTCGCCGATCCAGTCGGTCAAAGACCTCAAGGGCAAGAAAGTCGTCCTCAACAAAGGCTCCAACGTGCACTACCTGCTGGTCCGTGCGCTGGAAGATGCCGGCCTCAAGTACAGCGACATCCAGGCCGTCTACCTGCCCCCGGCCGACGCTCGCGCCGCCTTCGAGCGCGGCAGCGTGAATGCCTGGGTGATCTGGGACCCGTACCAGGCTGCCGCCGAGAAACAACTGCAGGCACGTACCCTGCGCGACGGCAAAGACCTGGTCGACAACCACCAGTTCTATCTTGCCACCCGCGACTACGCGACCCAGCACCCAGCGGTGATCAACACCGTGATCGAGGAAGTGCGCGCCGTGGGCGAATGGTCCCAGGCCAACCCGCAGGAAGTGACCGATCAGGTCGCCCCGCTGCTTGGGCTGCCCGCCGACATCACCCTGACTTCGGTCAAGCGCCAGGGCTACGGCGCCGCGCCGCTCACCCCAGAAGTGGTGGCCGCGCAACAGAAAATCGCCGACACGTTCCATGCGCTGAAGCTTATCCCCAAGCCGCTGAGCATCAAGGACGTTATCTGGACACCCCCGGCCAAGGTCGCCAGCGCGCCTTGATTGACTTGCCTGCGCCGGGGCGCCGCCCCGGCTGAGCCACCCTTGAGGAGACAACTCCAATGAGCCTTAACATTTTCTGGTTCCTGCCCACCCACGGTGACGGTAAGTACCTGGGCACCTCCGATGGTGCTCGCGCGGTCGACCATGGCTACCTGCAGCAGGTCGCCCAGGCGGCCGACCGCCTTGGCTTCGGCGGCGTACTGATCCCTACCGGGCGATCCTGCGAGGATTCCTGGCTGGTGGCGGCATCGCTGATCCCGGTTACCCAGCGCCTGAAGTTTTTGGTCGCATTGCGCCCCGGCATCATTTCGCCGACCGTGGCGGCACGCCAGGCAGCCACCCTCGACCGCCTGTCCAACGGCCGTGCGCTGTTCAACCTGGTGACCGGTGGCGACCCGGACGAGCTGGCGGGTGACGGCCTGCACCTGAACCACCAGGAGCGCTACGAGGCCTCCGTGGAGTTCACCCGTATCTGGCGCAAGGTGCTGGAAGGCGAAACCGTCGACTACGACGGCAAACATATCCAGGTGAAGGGCGCCAAGCTGCTTTACCCGCCAATCCAGCAACCGCGCCCGCCGCTGTACTTCGGTGGCTCATCGGATGCCGCACAGGACCTGGCCGCCGAGCAGGTCGAGCTGTACCTGACCTGGGGCGAGCCGCCGAGCGCGGTCGCAGAAAAAATCGCCCAGGTGCGCGAGAAAGCCGCCGCCCAGGGCCGCGAAGTGCGCTTCGGCATCCGCCTGCACGTGATCGTGCGGGAAACCAACGAAGAAGCCTGGGCTGCCGCCGACAAGCTGATCTCGCACCTGGACGATGACACCATCGCCCGTGCCCAGGCCTCGCTGGCACGCTTCGACTCGGTCGGCCAGCAACGCATGGCGGCGCTGCACAACGGCAACCGCGACAAGCTGGAAGTGGCCCCCAACCTTTGGGCGGGCGTCGGCCTGGTCCGCGGTGGTGCCGGCACCGCCCTGGTAGGCGATGGCCCGACCGTTGCGGCGCGGGTCAAGGAATACGCCGAGCTGGGCATCGATACCTTCATCTTCTCCGGTTACCCGCACCTGGAAGAATCGTACCGGGTTGCCGAGCTGCTGTTCCCGCACCTGGATGTGCAACGCCCGGAGCAGGCCAAGGCCGGTGGTTACGTGAGCCCGTTCGGCGAGATGGTGGCCAACGACATCCTGCCCAAGTCCGTTGCGCAAAGCTGAGGGCCAGCCCATGAGTCGTGCAACTTCCAATACCCTTGCCCAGCGCCTGGCGCCGTGGGCGCTACCGGTGCTGCTGCTGGCCGCCTGGCAGCTGGCGGTCAGCGCCGGCTGGCTGTCGACACGCATCCTGCCAGCGCCTAGCGCGGTGGTCAGTGCCGGCGTCGAGCTGGTGCGCAGCGGTGATATCTGGACCCACCTGGCCATCAGCGGCTGGCGTGCCGGGCTGGGTTTTGTCATCGGTGGCAGCATCGGCCTGGTGCTGGGCTTTATCACCGGCCTGTCGAACTGGGGCGAGCGCTTGCTCGACAGCTCGGTGCAGATGATCCGCAACGTGCCGCACCTGGCGCTGATTCCGCTGGTGATCCTGTGGTTCGGCATCGACGAGTCGGCGAAGGTTTTCCTGGTTGCGCTGGGCACGCTGTTCCCGATCTATCTGAACACCTACCACGGCATCCGCAACGTCGACCCGGCGCTGGTGGAAATGGCGCGCAGCTATGGTTTGTCCGGCTTCACCCTGTTCCGCCAGGTGATCTTGCCGGGTGCGCTGCCTTCGATCCTGGTGGGCGTGCGCTTTGCCCTGGGCTTCATGTGGCTGACCTTGATCGTTGCCGAAACCATCTCGGCCAATGCCGGCATCGGCTACCTGGCGATGAACGCCCGGGAATTCCTGCAGACCGACGTGGTGGTACTGGCCATCGTCCTGTATGCCGTGCTGGGCAAGCTCGCCGACCTGGCTGCCCGCGGCCTGGAACGTGTGTGGTTGCGTTGGCACCCGGCCTATCAAGTAGCCAGGAAGGAGGGCGCATGACCGTGCTCAAGGAACAGCCGCCACGCCTGCTGCGTGGCATCCCGCTGGCCTGCAACGGCCTGCGCAAGGCCTTTGGCCAACGCGAAGTGTTGAAGGGCATCGACCTGCACATCCCCGCAGGCCAGTTTGTCGCCATCGTCGGCCGCAGCGGCTGCGGCAAGAGCACCCTGCTGCGCCTGCTGGCCGGGCTCGACCAGCCCAGCGCCGGGCAATTGCTGGCCGGTGCCGCGCCGCTGGATGAGGCGCGGGACGAAACCCGCCTGATGTTCCAGGATGCCCGCCTGCTGCCGTGGAAGAAGGTGATCGACAACGTCGGCCTGGGCCTGTCCGGCGACTGGCGCGGGCGTGCGCTGGACGCGCTGGAGGCGGTTGGCCTGGCCGACCGGGCCAATGAATGGCCGGCAGCGCTGTCGGGCGGGCAGAAGCAGCGTGTGGCGCTGGCGCGGGCATTGATCCACCAGCCGCGTCTGCTGCTGCTGGACGAGCCACTGGGGGCGCTCGATGCGCTGACCCGCATCGAGATGCAGCAACTGATCGAACGCTTGTGGCGTCAGCGCGGCTTCACCGTGCTGCTGGTCACCCACGATGTCAGCGAGGCGGTAGCCGTGGCTGACCGGGTGATCCTGATCGAGGACGGCGAGGTCGGCCTCGACCTCACCGTCGACCTGGCACGGCCCAGGGCGCGTGGTTCGCACCGCCTGGCCGCGCTGGAAAGCGAAGTGCTCAACCGTGTTCTGTCAGCCCCGGGCACCGCGCCCGAGCCAGACCCTGTAGCCCCTTTGCCCACGCAACTGCGTTGGGCGCACTGAAAACTCACTTACCAGACTCAAGCCCATAGAGAAGGAAGCAAATCATGACTATCAAAGCCATCAACGTTCGCAACCAGTTCAAAGGCACCGTGAAAGAAATCCTTGAAGGGCCTGTGCTGTCGGAAATCGACGTGCAGACTGCCTCTGGCATCGTCACTTCGGTGATTACCACCCGCTCTGTGAAAGAGCTGGAATTGCAGGTGGGTAGTGAAGTGATTGCTTTTGTGAAGTCGACTGAAGTGTCTATCGCCAAGCTGTGATGAAAGTGGCCCGCGGGGCTGCGTTGCAGCCCGATCGCCGGCAAGCCAGCTCCCACAGGTACTGCGCAGGTTTCAGGCGTTGTGCTTTATCTGTGGTAGCTGGCTTGCCGGCGATGAGGCCATTGAATTTAACGCTTGGCCAGAAACGGCGGCAGATACAACCCCAGATAGGCCTCGAACACCCGCTTGCCCTCTTCGGCCATGCGCGGCGTAATCGCCTCATGCAACTGCACCGACCGTGCATAAACCCGGTCGCTCAGCTCCATGGCCAGCGCAAACACATCCACATCCCCCGGCATCACCGGCAGATGAAAATGCTGGTCGAACAACTTGTACATCAAGTCGCCCAGTTCCATGTCGTGCTGCCGATCGGCCTGCACCACTTCGCTCAGGCCATGCTGGGCCAGGATCAGCTGCCGCGCCGCAGCATCGTCGTTGTAGATATCCAGCATGCGCTGCTCGATCAGCCGTGACAGTTCGTGCCAGGTGCTGAACGCACTGCTGTCGATGGGCGCATTCAACGCGTCACGGAAGGCCCGGTGCACGTCGGCGGTGAGCGCCTCGAGCAAGGCCGGCACGCTGGCGAAGAAGTGGTACACCGATGAGGGCGGAATCTGCGCCCGCTCGGCCACGCTGTACACCGACAGGCCTGCCACCCCCAACTCGGCCAGCAGCTCGCGAGCGGCCGCCAGGATCGCCTCGATCCTGGCCTGGCTGCTTGCACGCGGCTTGCGCGAGGTGGCAGTACGGGTCATCAGTTGCTGATTGCCAGGATGCTGGCTTGGTAGGCACCGACGAACAGGTCGAAATCACCGACTTCTTCCTGTTCCAGCTCGGACTGTTTGGCAAGCGACTCGCGGGCCAGCATTTCAAAGGCCTGTTGCTGTTCGTTGCTCAGCGGTTGCCCGCGGAACGTGTCGGCGTGGAGGCGGCTTTGCCGCAGCGAGAACTGGATGAAGCTCTCGTCATGCTCGGTCATGCGTGCCAGTACCTGCGCCGACGGGGTCAGCTCGGGGTCGTTGACCTTGGCCTGCTGGGCATCCAGGGCATTGCCGTGCTCATCAAGGCCTTGCGCCTTGTCAAGCAGATCGGCCAGCGGGCGGATACGCTCGATCAGTTCGCTGGCCCAGTCTTTCAGGGCAATTGGCTGGCCGTTGCGCTGCAGCTTCAGGCCTGGGCGTCGGCCTTCCTTGACCACGGTCAGGAAGTTGTCAGTGCACTGGCCGCACTCACTGTTTTCCAGTTGCGGGCTGTCTTCCAGCGCGCAGAACAGCAGGAATGCATCGAGGAAACGCGCCTCGGTCAGGTCGATACCCACCGGCAGGAACGGGTTGATGTCCAGGCAGCGCACTTCTACATACTGCACGCCACGCGAGGTCAGGGCCTGGATCGGCCGTTCGCCGGTGTAGGTGACCCGCTTGGGGCGAATGTTCGAGTAGTACTCGTTCTCGATCTGCAGGATGTTGGTGTTCAGCTGTACCCACTCGCCGTCCACGTGCGTGCCCACTTCAACATAGGGCGGGTAGGGCGTGCCCACCGCCTTGCGCAGGCTGTCGGTGTAGCTGGCCAGGTTGTTGTAACACGGTGTCAGGCCGGCCTGGGCGTTGCTCTGGTAGCCCAGGTCACTCATGCGCAGGCTGGTGGCGTAGGGCAGGAACAGGGTTTCGGCGTCGAGCTCTTCGAGCTGGTGCGGGCGGCCGCGCAGGAAGCCTTTGTCCAGGGCCGGCGAGGCGCCGAACAGGTACATCAGCAGCCAGCTGTAGCGGCGGAAGTTGCGGATCAGCGCGATGTAGGCCGACGACTGGTAGTCGCGGTCGCTCTCGTTGCCACCTTCGTCTGCGCGCAGCAATGGCCACAGCGCTTCGGGCAGCGAGAAGTTGTAATGGATACCGGCGATGCACTGCATGGTGCGGCCGTAACGCAGGGCCAGGCCCTTGCGGTACACGTGCTTGAGCTTGCCGATGTTGGAGCTGCCGTACTCGGCGATCGGGATGTCCTCCTCGGCCGGCAGCGTGCATGGCATCGACGGGCTCCACAGGTATTCGTCGCCCAGCTTGCTGTAGACGAATCGGTGGGTCTGTTCGAGGCTTTCGAGCACCTTGGCCGGGTCGGGCAGCGCCGGGGTGATGAACTCCAGCAGCGACTCGGAATAATCGGTAGTGATCTGCTCGTTGGTCAGCGCCGACCCCAGTGCTTCCGGATGCGGGGTCTGGGCCAGGCGACCTTCATCGGTCACGCGCAGGCATTCGCGCTCAATACCGTGCAGGCACTGCTTGAGCAGGGGGAGATTTGCGCCGAGCAGGCTCAGGCGGCGGTTGAGGAGTTTGCTCAAGATGTATTCCTTCACGCGTCAGTCGCCCCAATATGGGGGTAGAAATAACGGTCTACAAGGGTAGGAAGAAAGGAACTGGCGTTGTCGCCTTGTCAGCGCGGATCCAGCAGTGCCAGCGCACTGCTGAAAATACCGCAGATACTGCTTGGTGAGCTAGAGAACCGCGAAGGTTCCCTGTGCTTTCGCCACCAGCTTGTCGCCCTGGACTACGTCGGCGTCGACCACCAGGGTGCGCCGCCCGGCGTGCAGCACGCGGGCAGTGCACAGGACTTCGCCGTCACTGACGGCGCGCATGTAGTTGATCTTGCACTCGATGGTGACGCTTTGCTGGTCAAAGCCATGGCTGGCCGAGCAGGCCAGGCCCATGGCGATGTCCACCAGGCTGAAGATCGCCCCGCCGTGCAGCTTCTGGCCACGGTTGCGCAGCTGTGGCTCGAGCGCCAGAGCGACCTCGGCAACGCCTGTGTCCAGGCGTTGCAGGCGGCAGCCCAGCAGCTGGCTGAAGGCGCTTTCGACGTATTCGCGTGGAACGTCCATCACTTCTTCTTCAGCTGCTTGGCGTTGGCAAACAGCGATGCCATGGCGTTGTTGGCCGGCGCCGCAGCGGCGGTTTCGCGCTGGCGCGGGGCCTGCTGCTGGCGGTTGCCGCCATTGCCACGGTTGCCACCGCGGTTGCCTTCAACCTTTTCGCCCGGGGTATCGCCCATGCGCATGGACAAGCCGACGCGCTTGCGCGGGATGTCCACTTCCATGACCTTGACCTTGACCACGTCGCCGGCCTTGACCGCTTCACGCGGGTCCTTGACGAATTTTTCGGACAGCGCCGAGATGTGCACCAGGCCGTCCTGATGCACACCGATGTCAACGAAGGCGCCGAAGTTGGTGACGTTGGTCACCACGCCTTCGAGGATCATGCCGGGCTCCAGGTCCTTGAGGTCTTCGACGCCGTCCTGGAAGGTGGCGGTCTTGAACTCGGGGCGTGGGTCGCGGCCAGGCTTGTCCAGTTCCTGCAGGATGTCGGTGACGGTCGGCAGGCCGAAACTTTCGTCGGTGAATTTCTTCGGGTCCAGGCGCTTGAGGAAGCTGCTGTCGCCGATCAGCGAGCGGATGTCGCGGTCGGTGCCCGCAGCGATGCGCTGTACCAGCGGGTAGGCCTCGGGGTGAACTGCAGAGGCGTCCAGCGGATTGTCGCCGTTCATCACCCGCAGGAAGCCGGCGGCCTGTTCGAAGGTTTTCTCACCCAGGCGGCTGACCTTTTTCAGCGCCGCGCGGGTGGCGAACGGGCCGTTGCTGTCGCGGTGGGCGACGATGTTCTGCGCCAGGGTCGCGTTGAGGCCGGAGATGCGCGTCAGCAGCGCCACCGAGGCGGTGTTCACATCCACACCCACTGCGTTCACGCAGTCCTCGACCACGGCGTCCAGGCCACGGGCCAGTTTCAGCTGCGATACATCGTGCTGATACTGGCCGACACCGATGGATTTCGGGTCGATCTTGACCAGTTCGGCCAGCGGGTCCTGCAGGCGACGGGCGATCGACACGGCGCCACGGATCGACACGTCCAGGTCCGGGAACTCGCGGGCGGCCAGCTCGGATGCCGAGTACACCGAGGCACCGGCTTCGGAGACCATGATCTTGGTGATCTGCAGCGCTGGATATTTTTTAACCAGTTCTGCCACCAGCTTGTCGCTTTCGCGGCTGGCAGTACCGTTGCCGATGGCGATCAGCTCTACCGAGTGCTTGGCGCACAGCGCAGCCATGATGGCAATGGTGCGGTCCCAGTCATTCTTTGGCGCATGCGGGTAGACCGTGGTGTAGTCCAGCAACTTGCCGGTAGCGTCGACCACGGCGATCTTGCAGCCGGTGCGCAGGCCCGGGTCGAAGCCCAGGGTGGCGCGCGGGCCGGCCGGCGCGGCCAGCAGCAGGTCGTGCAAGTTGCGGGCGAACACGTTGATCGCCTCGCCTTCGGCGTTGTCGCGCAGTTCGCCGAACAGGTCTGTTTCCAGGTGGGTGTAGAGCTTGACCTTCCAGGTCCAGCGCACCACCTCGCCCAGCCACTTGTCGGCGGCGCGGTTGCGGTTTTCAACGCCGACGTGGTTGCCGATCATCACCTCGCAGGGGTGCAGGGTGCCAGGCAGTTCCTCGCCAATCTTCAGCGACGCGCTGAGCACGCCTTCGTTGCGCCCGCGGAAGATCGCCAGGGCACGGTGTGAGGGCGCGTTGCGCAGCAGCTCGTCATGGGCGAAGTAATCGCGGAACTTGGCGCCTTCTTCTTCCTTGCCGGCGACCACGCGGGCGCTCAGCACGGCTTCCTGCTTGAGGAAGCTGCGCAGCTTGTCGAGCAGGGCGGCGTCTTCGGCAAAGCGCTCCATGAGGATGTACTTGGCGCCTTCGAGCGCGGCCTTGACGTCGGCTACGCCTTTTTCGGCGTCGACGAAGCGCGCGGCTTCGCTTTCCGGGGCCAGGGTCGGGTCGTTGAACAGGCCGTCGGCCAGTTCGCCAAGGCCGGCTTCAAGGGCGATCTGGCCTTTGGTGCGGCGCTTCTGCTTGTACGGCAGGTACAGGTCTTCGAGGCGGGTCTTGGTGTCGGCCAGCTTGATCTCGCGGGCCAGTTCCGGGGTCAGCTTGCCCTGCTCTTCGATGCTGGAGAGGATGCTGGCGCGGCGGTCGTCGAGTTCGCGCAGGTAGCGCAGGCGCTCTTCCAGATGGCGCAGCTGGGTGTCGTCCAGGCTCCCGGTCACTTCCTTGCGGTAACGGGCGATGAAGGGCACGGTCGAGCCTTCGTCCAACAGGCCCACGGCCGCCTCGACCTGCTGGGGGCGTACGCCCAATTCCTCGGCGATACGGCTGTTGATGCTGTCCATGTA
>NZ_JABMCW010000076.1:0-19498 GCF_013179705.1 Pseudomonas sp. CM25
GCCATCCCCGACAACATGCTCGAGGCCACGCTGTTCGGCCACGAGAAGGGCGCCTTCACTGGTGCCATTGCCGCGCAGGCGGGCAAGTTCGAGCAGGCGCTCCCACAGGAACATCACAGGTCCAAGACCTGCGTGATACCTGTGGGAGCGGGTTCACCCGCGAAGAGGCCGGCACAGGCGGTAGAGATCAGATATCCCACACCACATTGATACCGAAGTTGCGCCCCGGCATGGTCAGGCGGTCGATGTTGGCCGGCTGGGTCACCGCGGCCTCACCCTGGCCGTCGTAGCTGCGGATCGAATCCCACTGCCAGTACTTCTTGTCGGTGAGGTTGTACAACCCGGCGTTGATGGTCACGTCGTCGGTGACCTTGTAGAAGCCGGTCAGGTCCAGCACGCCGTAACCCGGGGTGCGGAACTTCGAGGTCGAGCCGTCAGGCGAATAGAAGGTGCCGTCGTCCACCCGGGTTTTGCGCTTGACCAGCGTCCAGCTCAGCAGGCCGCCGTAGTTCTGTTGCTCGTAGCCCAGGCCGAATACGCCCTTCAGTGGGTTGACGGTGTTCAGCGGCTGGCCGGTATCATCGTTGCGGCCGTAGGTGTAGGCGATCGAACCCTGGGTATACAGGCCCTGAGGTGCACCGAAGTGGTCGAGGTTCAGGCGGCCCTTGACCTCGGCACCCTTGATGGTGGCGTGCTTGATGTTGTTGGCCTGGAAGGTCTGCTCCAGGTTGGCGCTTTGCACGGCGTCTTCGTCGATGAAGTCGCGGTACTTGTTGTAGTACACCGCCACGTCGAAGTTGCCGGCGACGAAGTTGCCACGCAGGCCGGTTTCGTAGCTTTTGCTCTTCTCCGGTTCGAGGCCCGGGTTGCCTTCTACGCGGTAGCCTTCCTCGAGGTTGACGAATTTGCCGTACATGGACTTGGCGGTCGGTGTACGGAAGCCTTCGGCGTACTGGCCGTACCAGGTGTAGTTGTCGTTGAAGGCATAGGTCAGGCCGAACTTGGGCGACACGCGGTGCCACTTCTTGTCCGAGTCGTCCTGCGACGTCGGCGCCGTGCCGGTGGACTCCAGGCCACGCAGGAACTCCTCGGTGAACGTGGGCTCCATGCGCGTGTAGTCGTAGCGTGCGCCGGGCATGAAGGTCCAGTTGTTCCAGCGGATTTCATCCTGCATGAACAGGCTGTAGGTGTTCACCGTCGGGTCCGGGAAGTCGCTGACCAGCACCTGGCCGTCTGCCGGGCGTTCGGCACCGACGGCGGAGCAGCCCGCGCCCACGGTCAGGCAGGTGCCGGTGCCGCTGCGCGAGCCGGTGACCTTTTCATGCTTGAGGGTAATGCCATAGGTCAGCAGGTGGTCGGTGGCGCCGATGCTGAAGGCTTTGTCCAGCTGGGCGTCGAACACCCACTGGCGGTCTTTGTAGGTAGTGTCGCGGGTTCGCAGTACCTGACGGCCAGGCGGCGCATAGACTTCTTCGGTGTGCTGGTCGGTCTTGGCGATCTGGTAGTTCAGGCTCCACTTCACATGGTCGGCGACCCGCGAATCCAGGCCGAACTCATGGTTGATGCCGTAGCGCTCGCGGGTGATGGTGTCGTTGCCATTGCGCGCCTTGTAGTAGCCCATGCCACCGAAGCCAGGAATGAACGGCCCGCCCACCGCACTGAGGATGTTCTGGTCGCGGTCATCCTTGTAGCGCTCGAAGGTGAAGCCCAGGCGGGCATCGTCGGCGTAGTTCCAGCCCAGCTTGGCCAGTACGTTGGTGGTGCGCACGTCCATCGGGTTGGCTTCGGTGCGCGACAGGCCGTCACCGCTGTGGCTACCGTGGGTTTCGGTTTCGTGGCCGTTGCGCTGGCTCAGGTGCAGCAGGCCGTCGACATCGCCTTGGCGGCCGGCGACGGTGGCAGAGGTCAGCCAGCTTTCGTCAGCCGAGCTGTAGCCGGTCTTCAGGCGCGCACCCACGTCCTTGCCGGGCTTGATGATGTCGTCCGGGTCGAGGGTGAAGTAGCTGACCGCGCCGCCGATGGCGTTGCTGCCATACAGTACCGAAGCCGGGCCGCGGAGGATTTCCACGCGCTTGACGATCTCCGGGTCCACGTAGTTGCGCTGGGTCTGGGCGTACGGGCCGTAGAAAAAGCTGTCAGGGATCGACACTCCGTCGACCTGGGTAAGGATCCGCTCGCCGTCGATACCCCGAATGTTGTAGCCGTTCAGGCCGCTGCGCTGGCCGGTGCCGGCCACCGACACACCCGGCTCGTAGCGCACCAGGTCCTGGATGTTGTTGACGTTCTGCCGGTCCAGTTGCTCGCGGGTCTGCACGCTGACGGTGCTAGGCACCTGGCTTGCGTCCTGGGCGCTGCGGGTGGCGCTGACGGTGACCTGTTGCAGGGCTACCACATTGCCGCCGGCCTGGCGCTCGAGCACCACATTGCCGTTACTGATCTTGCGAAAGCCCAGGCCGGTACCGTTGAGCAGGCGCTTGAGTGCGGCTTCCGCCGGTAGCGCGCCCTGCACCCCCGGCGACGCCACGCCGTCGGCCAGCTCGGCGCTGAAGCCGACCTGCCAGCCGGTGACCTGGCTGAAGGCGTTGATTGCCGACACCAGCGGCTGCTGGCCGATGCTGAAGCGGTAGTCACCGATGCGCGGGCTGCTGGCCTGGCCCTGCTCCCCAGCGGAGCCTGCAGCCAGCGCTGGCAGGCTGCAGGCGCCGCTGGCGAGCAGGGCCAGGGTCAACAGGGACAATTGCCCTGTGCGGCGAGGAAGGATGGACGAGCGGGTAGGACCTGTGGACATCGAAAGCGCTCCCAGACGCGCGGACTGTTATAGGTGATGGCTGTTCTCGTTATCAAACAAGAATCAGTTGCATTGGCTATAACGAGACGGGCGGGGTAGCGCAGTCGCGTAAAAATAATTTCAGGTCAGTCGAGAATGACCAGCGCAGGGTACTCGTGCAGTTGCGCAGAGGTGATGTGAGCCAGGGCCCGCAGGGTTTCCAGCGGTTGGTCGAGGCGATAGTTGCCGGTGACCGCTACGTCTTCGAGCTGCGTGTTGCGATTGATGATCCAGCCCGGGTAGTAGCGGCGCACCTCGGCCAGCACCTGGCTCAGCGGGCAGTTCTCGAACACCAGGCGGCCGTCGATCCAGGCCAGGTCCTTGTGCATGTCGGGGCGCTGGCGCTGACCGAAGCCCTGCGGCCCTACGTTGATGCTGTCGCCAGCGCTCAGGCGGATACGCTGGTCACGGCCGCCTTGCAGGTCGACATCGCCGCGCTGCACCCGCACCTGCGCCTCGCCGTCGACGTAACGCACGGCGAAGTCGGTATCGCGTACTTGCGCACGCAATGGTCCGGCCTGCACTTCCAGTGGCAGCCGCGCGCCATCGGGCACCTGGAAATACGCCTCGCCCTGCAGCAGCCGCGCCACCTGGCGGCCGTCGCGCAGGTCGCTGGCGAAGGCCGAATTGGTATTGAGCAACACTTTCGCGCCGTCATCCAGTTGCAAGCGCTGGCGCTCGCCAACCACCGTGAGGTGGTCGGCCTGCAGGCGCATGGGCAGGTTGCCCAGGGTGAACAGGCCCACCAGCAACACCGCGGCGGTAGCCATGGGTTTCCAGTGGCTGCGCAGGCGCCCTCTCCAGGAGCGGCGTTTTTGCTGGTGCAGGTGCCCGGCCACCTGATGCAGCGGGCTACCGTTCCACAGGGCCTCTGCCTCGACATACGCCTCGGCGTTTTCAGGTGCAGCGCAAAGCCAGGCTTCAAAGGCCTGGGTATCTTGTGCATCCGCGCATTGCAGGCGTACCAGCCAGTCCAGCGCCTCGTCCATGGCACGAGCACGGGCGCTAGGCCCGGCGGGTGACGGGCGAGGGGCGGGGCTGTCGGTCACGGTGAATCCTTGAATGGTTTTTTTTCGAATGATCAAGGCTAAGGCGGTGTGTGGCAAGGGCTTTGCGCTGCTGCACTGGCCAGCGGTCGGCTCACTTCAAGCGCTCGGCGACGCCCATGCAGATGGCCATGATCAGTTTCAATTCCTTTTGTACCGTGCTGGACGAAACATTCAGCTGTTCGGCAATTTCCAGGTAGGTGGCGCCATGCAGGCGGCTGAGGATGAATATGCGCTGCTGGCGTTCGCTCAGCTGGTTGAGACTGACGCTCAGGTGCTTGAGCAACTGCTCGGCATGGGCCGCATCTTCGCTGCTGGTGGCGGGGGCGGCGACACTGTGCAGCACTTCGTCGGGCACGTCGTCGACCAGCATGCGTGCCTGCACCCGGCGTGCGCGCAGGTGGTCAAGCGCCAGGTTGCGTGCGGTCTGGAACACGAACGGTTCGATGTGCTCGATGGGCCGTTCGCCCAACGCGCGGGATACCCGCAGGTAGGTTTCCTGCAGCAGGTCCTCGGCCGTGCTGGGATTACCTACCATGCGCTGGAGGGTACGCAGCAGGGTCAGGCGCTGGATGAGGAAAACGGAATTGAACCGGGACTGACTCACGGGTGGACCTGGCCGACGAAAGGTTAATGATAATGCTTATCATCTTTGCGGAAGGTCAAGTGTGGAAGTGTTAGGAAAAGGTAAAGATTGTGAGTAAGGGCTTGAAGGTGCCTGCCGGGGAATTCACATCGGCTGTAAGATCGAGCGCCGCGCGGGCGGCGCTCGGTCTCACAGGCGCAGATAGCAGATAATGGCAAGCCGAACTCACCGCGCCCGGCACAGCGCCAGACAGTTATCCAGCATGCGGTTGCTGAACCCCCACTCATTGTCATACCAGGCCATCACCTTGAGCATGCGCCCGTTGGCCTTGGTGTGGTTGGCATCGAAGATCGACGACAGCGGGTTATGGTTGAAATCGCATGAAACCAACGGCAGGGCGTTGTAGCCCAACACTCTGGAATGCTTGCTGGCTTCGAGAAACAGCTGATTCACCTGCTCGGCCGTGGCTTCACGCTTGAGGTTCACGGTGAGGTCCACCAGCGACACGTTGATCACCGGCACCCGCACCGACATGCCGGTGAGCTTGCCCGCCAGTTCCGGCAGCACCAGGCCCACAGCCTCGGCGGCGCCGGTCTTGCTCGGGATCATCGACTGGGTCGCCGAGCGCGCGCGGTACGGGTCGCTGTGGTACACGTCGGTCAGCACCTGGTCGTTGGTGTAGGCATGGATGGTGGTCATCAGGCCCTGTTCGATGCCGAACTCGCGGTCCAGCACCTGGGCAATCGGCGCCAGGCAGTTGGTGGTGCAGGAGGCATTGGAAATGACCTGGTGCGAAGACCGCAGGATGTCGTGGTTGACTCCGTATACCACAGTGGCATCGGCGCCTTTGGCTGGCGCCGACACAATCACCTTGCCAGCCCCGGCGGCCAGGTGTGCGGCGGCCTTGGTGCGGTCGGTGAACAGACCGGTGCACTCGAACACCACATCGATGGCCTCGGCCTTCCAGGGTAGCTCGGCCGGGTTGCGGATGGCGCTGACCGCAATGCGGTCGCCATTCACCGTCAGGCTCTCATGGTCCGCCTCGACAATGGCATCGAAGGTGCCATGCACGCTGTCGTATTTCAGCAGGTGGGCATTCATGGCGCTGTCGCCCAGGTCGTTGATGGCGACGACCTGCAGGTCCTGGCGGTAGCCTTGGGTATACAGTGCGCGCAGGACGTTGCGCCCGATGCGGCCGAATCCGTTGATGGCGATGCGTAGGGTCATGGCAGTACCTCTGGCAGTCCGAGTGAAACCTGTGGCACAAAGGAGCTTCACTGAAACGGTTTTGTTGTTGGAATTACAAGATTATTCACTATCAGATAGAAAACAAGCCTTTTTAGTGGCAGTATTTTGTTTAAACATACAACGAGTGGTTGGGCGATGTGCCCCCAGCGTTGCACCAGGCCCTTTACCTTGAGCCTAGGCCGCAATCGTTTGGAGGGGAAATGCCCGGTAAACCGCCCTTACAATTAGCCTGGAGTCCAGTACATGCACCCGCGCATCCTTGAGGTCACCCAGCGGCTGATCGAACGCAGCCGTGCCACCCGCGAACGCTACCTGCAGCTGATTCGCGGGGCGGCCAGTGACGGCCCCATGCGCGCCAGCCTGCAGTGCGCCAACTTCGCCCATGGCGTGGCCGGTTGCGGCAGCGACGACAAGCAGACCCTGCGGCTGATGAACGCGGCCAACGTGGCTATCGTTTCGGCGTATAACGACATGCTCTCGGCGCACCAGCCGTATTTGCACTTCCCCGAGCAGATCAAGCAGGCCCTGCGCGAGGTGGGTTCGGTGGGCCAGTTCGCCGGTGGCGTGCCGGCCATGTGCGACGGAGTGACCCAGGGCGAGCCAGGCATGGAACTGGCCATCGCCAGCCGCGAGGTGATCGCCATGTCCACCGCCGTGGCCCTGTCGCACAACATGTTCGATGGCGCGCTGATGCTGGGCATCTGCGACAAGATTGTCCCCGGCCTGATGATGGGCGCCCTGCGCTTTGGCCACCTGCCGACTATTTTCGTCCCGGGCGGGCCGATGGTGTCGGGCATTTCCAACAAGCAGAAAGCCGATGTACGCCAGCGCTATGCCGAGGGCAAGGCCAGCCGCGAAGAGCTGCTGGAGTCGGAGATGAACTCCTACCACAGCCCGGGCACCTGCACGTTCTACGGCACCGCCAACACCAACCAGCTGGTGATGGAAGTCATGGGCCTGCACCTGCCCGGCGCCTCGTTCGTCAACCCGTACACCCCGCTGCGCGACGCGCTCACCGCCGAGGCCGCACGGCAGGTGACGCGCATGACCAAGGCCAGCGGCAGCTTCATGCCGCTGGGCGAAGTCGTCGACGAGAAGGCGCTGGTCAACTCGATCGTCGCCCTGCATGCCACCGGCGGCTCGACCAACCACACCCTGCACATCCCGGCGATTGCCCAGGCGGCGGGTATCCAGCTGACCTGGCAGGACATGGCCGACCTGTCCGAGGTGGTGCCGACCCTGTCCCACGTCTATCCCAACGGCAAGGCTGACATCAACCACTTCCAGGCGGCTGGCGGCATGGCCTTCCTGATTCGCGAGCTGCTCGACGCCGGGCTGCTGCATGAAGACGTCAACACCGTCGCCGGCCCCGGCCTGCGCCGTTACACCCAGGAACCGTTTCTCGACAACGGCAAGCTGGTGTGGCGCGAAGGGCCGCAGCACAGCCTGGACGAGACCATCCTGCGCCCGGTGGCGCGGCCGTTTTCGGCCGAAGGTGGCCTGCGCGTCATGGAAGGCAACCTCGGCCGTGGGGTGATGAAGGTGTCTGCCGTTGCCCCCGAGCACCGCGTGGTGGAAGCCCCGGCGCGGGTGTTCCACGACCAGCAGTCGCTGGCCGATGCGTTCAAGGCCGGCGAGCTGGAGTGTGACTTTGTTGCGGTGGTGCGTTTCCAGGGCCCGCGCTGCAATGGCATGCCCGAACTGCACAAGCTCACGCCCTTCCTGGGGGTGCTGCAGGACCGTGGCTACAAGGTGGCGCTGGTCACCGACGGGCGCATGTCGGGTGCCTCGGGCAAGATCCCTGCGGCTATCCACGTGTGCCCCGAAGCTTATGATGGCGGCCCGCTGGCGCGCGTGCGTGAGGGTGATATGGTGCGGGTCGATGGTGTCGAAGGCACGCTGCGGGTGATGGTGTCGGCCGAAGAACTGGCCAGCCGTGACCTGCCGCCGGCGCCCCAGGGCAACGACCTGGGTTGCGGGCGCGAGCTGTTCGGCTTCATGCGCATGGCGTTCAGCCCCGCAGAGCAGGGCGCCAGTGCATTCACTTCGGCCCTGGAGAACCTCAAATGAAGGACTTGCTGGTTGGCGACATCGGCGGCACCAATGCCCGTTTTGCGTTGTGGCGTGACAACCAGCTGCATGAAGTGAAAGTCTTCGCCACCGAGGATTACACCAGCCCTGAACAGGCCATCGAAGCCTATCTGCAGGGGCAGGGCATTGCTCGCGGTGGCGTGGCCGCGGCCTGCCTGGCAGTGGCCGGGCCGGTCGATGGCGATGAATTCCGCTTTACCAACAACCATTGGCGGCTCAGCCGTACGGCGTTCTGCAGGACCTTGCAGGTCGGGCAGTTGTTGCTGGTCAACGACTTCACCGCCATGGCGTTGGGCATGACCCGCCTGCGCGAGGGGGAGTTTCGCGAAGTGTGCCCCGGCACGGCTGACCCGTCGCGCCCGGCACTGGTCATCGGGCCTGGTACCGGCCTGGGCGTGGGCTCGCTGCTGCGCCTGGGCGAAAAGCACTGGCAGGCCCTGCCCGGCGAAGGCGGGCATGTCGACTTGCCGGTGGGCAATGCCCGCGAAGCGGCGATCCACCAGCAGATCCATGGCCAGATCGGCCACGTCAGTGCCGAGACGGTGCTCAGCGGGGGAGGTCTTGTGCGTTTGTACCAGGCGATCTGCGCGCTGGACGGAGACATACCGCGACACAAGACCCCGGCGCACATCACCGATGCCGCGCTGGGCGGCGAGCCGCGGGCGCTGGCGGTGGTCGAGCAGTTCTGCCGCTTCCTGGGGCGAGTGGCCGGTAACAATGTGCTGACCTTGGGCGCGCGGGGCGGGGTCTATATTGTCGGCGGGGTGATCCCGCGCTTTGCCGAGCTGTTCCTGCGCAGTGGGTTTGCCACAAGTTTTGCCGACAAGGGTTGCATGAGTGGTTATTTTGCCGGCGTGCCGGTGTGGTTGGTGACGGCGGAGTTTTCCGGGTTGCTGGGGGCCGGGGTGGCCTTGCAGCAGGCGCTGGATCACTGACAGTTGAAGGGGGCCGCAGCGCGGCCCGATCGCCGGCAAGCCAGCTCCCACACCGATCGCGACAAGACTGGATTTGTACACTAACTGTGGGAGCCCGGCTTGCCGGCGATGGGCTGCAACTCAGCCCCGGAAGGCAACACCGTACAGCAGGCAAAAGACCTGCAATCAACAAGAGGAAGGACCACCTTGAGCACTGCCGGCAAATCGATCCTGATGGTCGACGACGACCAGGAAATCCGCGAACTGCTGCAAACCTACCTGAGCCGTTCCGGCTTCCAGGTGCATGCCGAAGCGGACGGCAGGGGCTTTCGCCAGGCCCTCGAATCCACCCCTTGCGACCTGGTCATCCTCGACGTGATGCTGCCCGACGAAGACGGCTTCAGCCTGTGCCGCTGGGTGCGCCAGCATCCCCGTCTGGCACGGGTGCCGATCATCATGCTCACCGCCAGCTCCGACGAAGCCGACCGGGTCATTGGCCTGGAACTGGGCGCAGACGACTACCTGGGCAAGCCCTTCAGCCCCCGCGAATTGCAAGCGCGGATCAAGGCCCTGCTGCGCCGTGCCGAATTCGGCCAGGCAGCACCGGTCAGTGCCGTGCTGGCCTTCGACGACTGGCGCCTGGACACGGTCAGCCATCGCCTGTTCCACCGTGACGGTGAAGAGGTGATCCTCTCGGGCGCCGACTTCGCCCTGCTCAAGCTTTTTCTCGACCGCCCACAGCAGATCCTCGATCGTGACACCATCGGCAACGCCACCCGTGGCCGCGAGCCGATGCCGCTGGACCGCATCGTCGACATGGCGGTCAGCCGCCTGCGCCAGCGCCTGCGCGACACCGACAAACCCCCACGGCTGATCCGCACGGTGCGTGGCAGTGGCTACCTGCTGGCTGCGCATGTCTGCAGTGCATCCTGAGCGGCGCTGGCGCCTGCTGCCTCGTTCGCTGCTGGCGCGCATGCTGTTGCTGACCCTGCTGGTGGTGGTGCTGGCCCAGGGTTTGTCGAGCATCATCTGGGTCGCCCAGCTGCGCGCCAGCCAGGTTCAGGGCCTGCGCGCCAGCGCCAGCAGCCTGGCCCATTCGATGAGCGCCAGTGTCAGCTACTTCCGCTCGCTGCCGGTGGCCTACCGGCCACTGGTGCTAGACCAGCTGCGCAGCATGGGGGGCACGCGCTTTTTCGTGTCGCTCAATGCCAAGCCGCTGGACATGCCGGTACTGCCCGTCACGCCGCGCAAGCAGGCGGTGATCGAGGTGTTCCAGCAAGTGCTGCATGAGCGCCTGGGCGCGCAGATGGACATTTCCGTCGAGTTCGTCGCCCCGGATGACCTGCGCATCTTCAACAGTGGCTTGAAGCTCGACGAACTGCCACGTTCCTGGGCGCATTATTCGCTGACCCTGGAGCCGCTCAACCCGCCGGTGCTGGTAACGCAGATCCGCCTGGCTGAGGGCGAGTGGCTGTACATCGCCTCGCTGCTGCCCGAGCCCTACACCAGCCTTGAGGCCGAACGCCTGCCACGCCAGCAGATCGGCTTCATCGTGCTGACCACCGCCTTGCTGCTGTTGTTCATCGGCCTGCTGGTGCACTGGCAGAGCTGGCCGCTGAAACGGCTGGCGCGGGCCGCGCGCGAGATGTCGCTGGGCGCCGATGTGGCGCCGGTGGCCGAAGGTGGCGGCAGTGAAGTGGTCGAAGTGAGTCGGGCGTTCAACAGCATGCGCGAGCGTATCAGCCGTTATCTGACCGAGCGCAGCCAGCTGTTCAGCGCCATTTCCCACGACCTGCGTACGCCGATCACCCGCCTGCGGTTGCGTGTCGAACTGCTCGAAGACGAGCGCCTGCAGGCCAAGTTCAGCCAGGACCTGGACGAACTGGAGCTGCTGGTCAAAGGCGCGTTGCAGTGCGTGAAGGACACTGACATCCACGAGAACATCGAGCCTGTCGACCTCAACCAGGTGCTGGAGATTCTGGCCGAGCCGTACCTGGGCGATGGCCGCATCACGTTGCTGGGGCGGGCGTTGGCGCCGTATGCGGGCAAGCCGCTGGCGCTGCGGCGCTGCATTGGCAACCTGATCGACAATGCCATCAAGTACGGCGAGCGGGCACGGTTGCGCATCATCGACAGTGCCGAGGGGTTTGTGCTGCAGGTGGACGACCAGGGCCCCGGGGTGCCGCAGCAGCAGCTGGAGCAGGTGTTCGAGCCGCATTTTCGCCTGGCCGGGCAGCAGCAGGGGTATGGGCTGGGGTTGGGAATTGCGCGCAACATTGCCCATAGCCATGGCGGGGAAGTGAGTTTGCTGAACCTGCGCGAGGGCGGGTTACGGGTGACCTTGTATCTACCGCGGGGTATGGACTGACTTTATGCGCTGGCAGTTCTGGCCCTATCGCCGGCACGCCAGCTTCCACAATGACCGCACGGGGTTCAAGGTTTGCACTGTAGCTGTGGGAGCTGGCTTGCCGGCGATAGGGCCGTTGCAGGTCACTCAATTGTCACTGTCGAGTGACAAACCTGCCGTCCTTCGTGACATCCGCCCAAATCCCGCTGGCTAGAATTCGCAAACGACTGGCAAGGAGCAAGCTGGCCCATGACCCCCCTCGACCTGCCAGCAACCAGCTGGCTCAATGCCCCGGCCCATTCCAACTGGCGCCAGGCTGAAGCACATCGCCTGCTGGCCTTTGCCAAGGCCGCGAAACTGCCGGACGGCTTCGGTAACCTCGATGCCAAAGGGCAGCTCGCCCCCGGCGCCCGCGCCCAAACCATGAACACCGCCCGCATGACCCACTGCTTCGCCCTGGCCCATCTGCAGGGTGTGCCTGGCTACCTGGCCTATGCCGAGCACGGCGTGACCGCCCTGCGCGGGGCCATGCAAGATGCCCGCTACGGCGGCTGGTTCGCCCACCCCGGCGGCCATGATGACAGCGGCAAGGCGGCCTACCTGCATGCCTTTGTCGCCCTGGCCGCCAGTTCGGCGGTAGTAGCGGGTGTCGACGATGCGCCCGCTTTGCTGGCAGACGCGGCCCAAGTGCTGGAGTCGCATTTCTGGTGCGAAGGGGAAGGCGCCCTGCGCGAAACCTTGTCCCGTGCGTGGCAGTTGCCTGAACCGTATCGGGGCGCCAACAGCAACATGCACGCGACCGAGGCCTTCCTGGCGCTTGCAGACGTCACCCGCAACACGCTGTGGCTGCAACGCGCCCTGCGCATCGCCGAACGCATCATCCATACCTATGCCGCCGCCAACGGCCACCGGGTGATCGAGCATTTCGACGCGTTATGGCAACCGCTGCCGCACTACAACCAGGAACACCCGGCCGACCACTTCCGCCCTTATGGCACCACGCCCGGGCACGCGCTGGAATGGGCGCGGCTGCTGTTGCACCTGGAGGCCAGCCTTGCGCAGGCCGGCCTGCACGCACCGGACTGGCTGCTTGGCAGCGCCCGCGCGCTGTTCGACGGCGCTTGTGGGCAGGCGTGGCATGCCGATGGCGCCCCGGGCTTTGTCTACACCCTGGACTGGGCCGATCGCCCGGTGGTGCACGCGCGTTTGCACTGGGTGCACGCCGAGGCCTGCGCCGCCGCCGCCGCGTTGTTGCAAAGGACCGGCGAGGCGCATTACGAGCAGTGGTACCGGCGCTGCTGGGACTTCATCGCCAACCATTTCATCGACCACACCGCGGGCAGTTGGCACCACGAGCTCGATGCGCTGAACCAGCCGGCCGGGAGCATCTGGCCGGGCAAACCCGACCTTTATCACGCCTGCCAGGCACTGCTGTTGCCCGGCTTGCCGCTGGCGCCGAGCCTGGCCAGCGCCTTGGCCGGCAATGTAACCAGATGATGACATTCAAGCATCGCTTCGTTACCTGACGAGGCGGGCGGGCTGTTTAGACTCCATGCAACGCAAGCGCTCGACTTGCACGGCATAACAACAAGAAAGGTGCTTCGATGAATTCCACACTCCGTCTCGCTGCCGCAATTTCCTTGGCCTCGATACTGCCCTTCAGTGCCCAGGCTGCCGACGCCAAAGGCAGCGTCGAGGTCGTGCACTGGTGGACCTCGGGTGGCGAAAAAGCAGCCGTCGATGTGCTCAAGGCCCAAGTCGAAAAAGATGGCTTCACCTGGAAGGACGGTGCCGTTGCTGGCGGCGGTGGTGCCACTGCCATGACCGTACTCAAGAGCCGCGCCGTGGCCGGCAACCCGCCGGGTGTCGCGCAAATCAAAGGCCCGGACATCCAGGACTGGGCGGCCACCGGGCTGCTCGACGCGGATGTGCTCAAGGAGGTGGCCAAGGCCGAAAACTGGGATTCGCTGCTCGACAAGAAAGTCGCCGATACCGTCAAGTACGACGGTGACTATGTCGCCGTGCCGGTCAACATCCATCGCATCAACTGGCTGTGGATCAACCCTGAAGTGTTCAAGAAAGCCGGTATCGACAAGCCGCCGACCACCCTCGACGAATTCTATGCGGTTGCCGACAAACTCAAGGCGGCCGGTTTCATCCCGCTCGCCCATGGTGGGCAGCCGTGGCAGGACAGCACGGTGTTCGAAAGCGTGGTGCTGTCGGTGATGGGTGCAGATGGCTACAAGAAGGCCATGGTCGACCTCGACAGCGCAACCCTCACCGGCCCGCAGATGGTCAAGGCGCTGACCGAGCTGAAAAAAGTCGCCACCTACATGGACCCGGATGGCAAAGGCCAGGACTGGAACCTGGAAGCCGCCAAGGTCATCAACGGCAAGGCCGGCATGCAGATCATGGGCGACTGGGCCAAGAGCGAATGGACCCTGGCGAAGAAAACCGCCGGCACGGACTACCAGTGCGTGCCGTTCCCCGGCACCGAAAAGGCCTTCCTGTACAACATCGACTCGCTGGTGGTGTTCAAGCAGAACGACGCCGGCACCGCTGCCGGCCAGCAGGACATTGCCCGCAAGGTGCTGGGCGAGGACTTCCAGAAGGTCTTCAGCAGCAACAAGGGCTCGATCCCGGTGCGCAACGACATGCTGGCCGACATGGGCAAGTATGGTTTTGATGCCTGCGCGCAGACCTCCGCCAAGGACTTCCTTGCCGACACAAAAAATGGCGGCCTGCAGCCGAGCATGGCGCACAACATGGCCACCACGCTGGCCGTGCAGGGGGCGTTCTTCGATGTGGTGACCAACTACATCAACGACCCCAAGGCCGACCCGGCCGATGCGGCGAAGAAGCTGGCGGCTGCCATCAAGTCCGCCCAGTAAAGCGCTGATGGCCCTATCGCCGGCAAGCCAGCTCCCACAGGGTATTCACTGCCTTTGAAAACTGTGGGTTACCTGTGGGAGCTGGCTTGCCGGCGATAGGGCCAGTACCGACAACACAAAAGGCAGAGCCACGCACTGTCTGGGCTTCGGGTACCACATCATGACCACTACAACCGCTCAACTGCGGGCCTCACCCTTGGACGCGCTACAGCGCTGGCTGCCCAAACTGGTGCTGGCGCCAAGCATGATCATCGTCCTGGTGGGCTTCTACGGCTACATCCTCTGGACCTTCGTGCTGTCCTTCACCACCTCGACCTTCCTGCCCACCTACAAGTGGGCGGGCCTGGCGCAATACGCGCGGCTGCTCGACAACGATCGCTGGTGGGTGGCGAGCAAGAACCTGCTGGTTTTCGGTGGCCTGTTCATCGCCATCAGCCTGGTCATCGGCGTGTTGCTGGCGGTATTGCTGGACCAGCGCATCCGCCGCGAGGGCTTCATCCGCACCCTATACCTGTACCCCATGGCGCTGTCGATGATCGTCACCGGCACGGCATGGAAGTGGCTGCTCAACCCCGGCATGGGCCTGGACAAGCTGCTGCGCGACTGGGGCTGGGAAGGCTTTCGGCTGGACTGGCTGATCGACCCTGACCGGGTGGTGTACTGCCTGGTGATTGCCGCCGTGTGGCAGGCCTCGGGCTTCATCATGGCGATGTTCCTGGCCGGTCTGCGCGGCGTCGACCCGTCGATCATCCGCGCTGCGCAAATCGACGGCGCCAGCCTGCCGCGCATCTACTGGCGAGTGGTGCTGCCCAGCCTGCGCCCGGTGTTCTTCAGCTCGCTGATGATCCTTTCGCACATCGCCATCAAGAGCTTCGACCTGGTCGCGGCGATGACTGCCGGTGGCCCCGGGTACTCGTCCGACCTGCCGGCGATGTTCATGTATTCGTTCACCTTCAGCCGCGGCCAGATGGGCATGGGTTCGGCCAGCGCCATGCTCATGCTCGGGGCGATCCTCGCGATCCTCGTGCCTTACCTGTATTCGGAGCTGCGGAGCAAACGCCATGCATAGCCCTGCCCAAAAACCGCCACTGAGCCCCAGCCGCATCGCCATCCACGTGGTGTTGCTGATTGCTGTGCTGCTGTACCTGGTGCCGCTGGTAGTGATGCTGCTGACCAGCTTCAAGACCCCGGAAGACATCAGCACCGGCAACCTGCTCAGCTGGCCCTCGGTGATCACCGGCATCGGCTGGATCAAGGCCTGGGGCACGGTCAGCGGCTACTTCTGGAACTCGATCATGATCACCGTGCCTGCGGTACTGATCTCCACCGCCATTGGCGCGCTGAACGGCTACGTGCTGTCGATGTGGCGCTTTCGCGGTTCGCAGCTGTTCTTCGGCCTGCTGCTGTTCGGCTGCTTCCTGCCGTTCCAGACCGTGCTGCTGCCGGCCTCGTTCACCCTTGGCAAGCTCGGCCTGGCCAGCACCACCAGTGGCCTGGTGCTGGTGCACGTGGTCTACGGCCTGGCCTTTACCACGCTGTTCTTCCGCAACTTCTACGTGAGCATCCCCGAGGCGCTGGTCAAGGCTGCTCGCCTGGACGGAGCCGGGTTCTTCACCATCTTCCGCCGCATCATCCTGCCGATGTCGACGCCGATCATCATGGTCTGCCTGATCTGGCAGTTCACCCAGATCTGGAACGACTTCCTGTTCGGGGTGGTGTTCTCCAGCGGCGAATCGCAACCGATCACCGTGGCCCTGAACAACCTGGTCAATACCAGCACCGGGGCCAAGGAATACAACGTCGACATGGCGGCGGCGATGATTGCCGGCCTGCCAACGCTGCTGGTCTACGTGGTGGCAGGCAAATATTTCGTCCGCGGGCTGACGGCCGGCGCGGTAAAGGGGTAAGTCATGGCAACGCTCGAACTTCGCAATGTGAACAAGACCTACGGCAGTGGTTTGCCAGACACCCTGAAGGATATCCAGCTGTCGATCAGGGACGGCGAGTTCCTGATCCTGGTCGGCCCGTCGGGCTGTGGCAAATCCACCTTGATGAACTGCATCGCCGGGCTGGAGCAGATCAGCGGCGGCGCGATACTGATCGACCAGCAAGACGTCAGCGGCATGAGCCCCAAGGATCGCGACATCGCCATGGTGTTCCAGTCCTACGCGCTGTACCCGACCATGAGCGTGCGCGAAAACATCGAGTTTGGCCTGAAGATCCGCAAGCTGCCGCAGGCCGCCATCGACGAGGAAGTGGCGCGCGTGGCCAGGCTGCTGCAGATCGAGCACCTGCTGGCGCGCAAGCCGGCGCAACTGTCCGGTGGCCAGCAGCAGCGCGTGGCCATGGGCCGGGCGCTGGCGCGGCGGCCGAAGATCTACCTGTTCGACGAGCCGCTGTCCAACCTCGACGCCAAGCTGCGGGTCGAGATGCGCACCGAAATGAAACTGATGCACCAGCGCCTGAAGACCACCACCGTGTACGTCACCCATGACCAGATCGAGGCCATGACCCTGGGCGACAAGGTGGCGGTGATGAAGGACGGCATCATCCAGCAGTTCGGCACCCCGCAGCAGATCTACAACGACCCGGCCAACCAGTTCGTGGCCAGTTTCATCGGCTCGCCGCCGATGAATTTCATTCCGGTGCGGCTGACGCAGCAGGATGGCCGACTGCTGGCGCTGCTCGACAGCGGCCAGGCGCGCTGCGCGCTGCCTCTGGGCGTGGCGGCTGACGACCTTGACGGCCGCGAGATCATCCTTGGTATCCGCCCGGAGCAGATTACCCTGGGGGCAGCAGAGGGCAATGGCCTGCCGGGCATTCGCGCCGAGGTGCAGGTGACCGAGCCCACCGGGCCGGACCTGCTGGTATTCGTCACCCTCAACCAGACCAAGGTGTGCTGCCGCCTGGCACCGGACGTGGAGTGCCGGATCGGCGACAGCCTGAACCTGCAACTGGACCCGGCCCGGGTGCTGCTGTTCGATGCCGACAGCGGCCAGCGCCTGCGCCTGGCCAGCACTGGCGCAACCGCCAAGGACAACGTGGCTCACTTCAAAGGCCGTTGACTCGTCTACACCATCAATAAGAAAAAAGAGGACGCAAAGGGATGGAACAGCGCAAACGCATCAGGACATTGGGCTCGCTGGCATTGCTCGCCGTGGTCGGCAGCAGCGGCGCGCAGGCTGCCGAGGCATTTTCCAGCGAATCGAAATGGATGACCGGCGACTGGGGCGGCACGCGCACCGAGTTGCTGGACAAGGGCTATGACTTCACCCTCGATTACGTCGGCGAGGTGGCCGGCAATCTGAACGGGGGCTACAACGACGACAAGACCGCACGCTACAGCGACCAGTTTGCCCTCGGTGCGCACCTGGACCTGCAGAAGATTCTTGGCTGGCACGATGCCGAGTTCAAACTGGCGATCACCGAGCGCAGCGGGCGCAACCTGTCCAACGACCGCATCAGTGATCCGCGTGCCGGGCAGTTCAGCTCGGTGCAGGAGGTGTGGGGCCGCGGCCAGACCTGGCGCCTGACGCAGATGTGGGTCAAGCAGAAGTACTTCGACGGCACGCTGGACGTGAAATTCGGCCGCTTCGGCGAGGGCGAGGACTTCAACAGCTTCCCCTGCGACTTCCAGAACCTGGCCTTCTGCGGCTCGCAGGTGGGCAACTGGGTAGGCGGCATCTGGTACAACTGGCCGGTCAGCCAGTGGGCGCTGCGGGTGAAGTACAACATCACACCGGAATTCTTCGTCCAGGTCGGCGCCTTCGAGCAGAACCCCTCCAACCTGGAAACCGGCAATGGCTTCAAGCTCAGCGGCAGCGGTACCAAGGGGGCCATCCTGCCGGTAGAGGCCGTGTGGTCGCCCAAGGTCAATGGCCTGCCGGGCGAGTACCGCCTGGGCTACTACTACAGCACGGCGAATGCCGACGATGTGTTCGACGACGTCAACGGCAACCCGCAGGCGCTCAGCGGTGGCGCCTTCAAGTCGCACTCCAGCAAGCATGGCTGGTGGGTGGTCGCGCAGCAGCAGGTGACTGCCCAAGGCGGCGATATCAACCGAGGCCTGAGCCTGTTCGCCAACTTCACGGTGCATGACAAGGCCACCAACGTGGTCGACAACTACCAGCAGGTGGGACTGGTCTACAAGGGTGCCTTCGACGCCCGCCCCAAGGATGACATCGGCTTCGGTGTGGCGCGTATTCATGTAAATGACGACGTTAAGAAGCGCGCCGAACTGCTCAACGCCCAGAGCGGTATCAGTGATTACGACAACGCAGGCTTCGTGCCGCTGCAGCGTACCGAGTACAACGCCGAGCTCTACTACGGCTTCCATGTCACCAACTGGCTGACCGTGCGGCCCAACTTGCAGTACATCAAGAGCCCTGGCGGGGTGGATGAAGTGGACAACGCGCTGGTCGCAGGTTTGAAGATTCAGTCGTCATTCTGAGGGCAATTGTTGTAAATTTACGCCAATCCCTTTTCGGTTCCCGGCACCCACTGGCCTGCAGTGGGTGTCGGGGATAGGCCGAGACAGCGCTATCTCAAACAACAAGAGCTCTGAACCATGCCCGAACATCCGCTCCATCGCTTCTTTTCCTCGCAGCGGCCAAGGCCGACATTCGAGTGGGAGCGTTACCAGCAGCGCGATGTGCTGATCATCGATCATCCCCGTTGCCAGGCAGTGTTCAGCCGCCAGGGCGCGCAGCTGCTGCACTTTCAACCGGCCGGAGAACGGCCTTGGCTGTGGTGCGCCGAGCAGTGGCCGCAGGTGGGGGCGATTCGCGGGGGCGTACCGGTGTGCTGGCCCTGGTATGGCCGCCACCCCAGCGAAGACCTGTGGCCAGCCCATGGCTGGGCACGCCTGCTGGACTGGAAGCTGGTGGACAGCCGCGAGGACGAGGAGGGCGTGACCCTGAAGTGGCGGCTGGACCTGTGCGACTGGCAGGTCGACCTGCATGCGCGGCTGGGAAGCCGCATGGAACTGAGCCTGAGTACCGAGCACCAGGACAGTGAACCTTGCCAGCTGAGCCATGCGCTGCTGGCCTACTGGCGCATCAGTGACGTGTCCGAGATAGCGCTGTCCGGGCTTGAGGATATCGAGGGCTACGACCGCCTGAACCGCCAGGCCTGCCGTGAAGATGGCGCGCTGAAGCCCAGGGGTGGCTGCCAGAAGGTCTACCCGGGAACGCCGCGCGTGCAGTTACAGGACCCGGCCTGGCAGCGCGAGCTGTGCATCGATACCGGCGACAGCGATGACACGGTGGTGTGGCACCCCGGCAACCGCCCGTTGATGGGCGTGAGCGGCCGCGAATCCCAGCGATTTATCTGCGTCGAGGCCGCCAGCGGCAGTGGCGAAGGCCTGAGCCTGGCCCCAGGGCAACGCGCCCACCTGCGGCTGCAGGCGCACCGGCTCAGTTGAGTTCGTCGTCCTCGATCGGGTAGCGGCTGGCGTTGAGGCTTTCCTTGATCTTGCGCAGGTGCGGCTGGAAATCCACACCGCGGCGCAAGGTCATGCCGGTGGCCAGCACATCGAGCACGGTCAGCT
>NZ_JABMCW010000077.1:0-19346 GCF_013179705.1 Pseudomonas sp. CM25
CGGTGGGCAATGCAGAATGCGAATTTGCGCTCGGCCGCGATCCGCCGTAGTGCGCGAATGGCGCCGAGCTTCAGCCCACGCACGGCCTTGGAGCTGAACTCCAGGAACAGCACCTCGTCCGACGCGCAGCCGGCCGCCACTTGAGGATCGGCTGCGCCGGTGAGGAACACCGTGGTGACCTGGTAGCCACGCCCCTGGAACAGGCTGGCGTACTGACGGGCACAGTCCAGGAACGGCCCGTCATAGCCATGGCAGAACTGCAGGATGCGCGGTTCAGAGCGGCTGGTCATACGCGGCTGCGCCGTCCTTCACCACCAGGATGTCTTCCATGATCAGGTACTGCAGGTCCGAGCCGAAGAACATGTTCAAGGCGTCGGTCGGCGAGCAGATCATCGGCTCACCACGGCGGTTCAGCGAGGTGTTCAGCGACACGCCGTTGCCGGTCAGGTCTTCCAGCGCTTTCATCATGTCGTAGTAGCGCGGGTTGTATTCGCGCTTGAGCACCTGGGCACGCGAAGTGCCGTCCTCGTGAACCACTTCCGGCACGCGGGTCTTCCACTCTTCAGCCACTTCGAAGGTGAAGGTCATGAACGGCGCCGGGTGGTCGACCTTGATCATCTGCGGGGCGACGGTGTCGAGCATCGACGGGCAGAAGGGTCTCCAGCGTTCACGGAACTTGATCTGGTGGTTGATGCGGTCGGCCACGCCTTCGACGCTAGGGCAACCGATGATCGAACGACCACCCAGGGCACGCGGGCCGAACTCCATGCGGCCCTGGAACCAGGCCACCGGGTTGCCGTCGACCATGATTTTGGCGATCTGCTCGGGCATGTTGTCGAGCTTGCGCCACTTCGGCGCGTCCGGGTGACGGGCGCAGGCGGCGATCACGTCCTCGTTGGAGTACGAAGGGCCGAGGTAGACATGCTCCATCTTCTCGACCGGCACGCCACGGGCGTGAGAGACGTAGGCAGCAGCACCAACTGCAGTACCGGCGTCGCCGGAGGCCGGCTGGACGAACAGCTCCTTGACGTCGGAACGGGCGATGATCTTCTGGTTGAGCTTGACGTTCAGCGCGCAGCCGCCGGCGAAGGCCAGCTTGCCGGTTTCACGCAGGGTATCGCCCAGGTAGTGATCGATCATCTGCAAGGCGAGCTTTTCGAACAGCGCCTGCATGCTGGCCGCGTAGTGGATGTACGGCTCGTCGGCGATGTCGCCTTCGCGTTTCGGGCCCAGCCATTCGATCAGCTTCGGCGAGAAATAGAAGCCCTTGCCTTTCTCTTTGTAGCGGCGCAAGCCAATGACGTTGGCGTACTCGGTGTTGATCACCAGTTCGCCGTTTTCAAAGCTGGCCAGGCGCGAGAAGTCATACTTGCTGGCGTCGCCGTACGGCGCCATGCCCATGACCTTGAACTCACCGTCGAGCATCTCGAAGCCAAGGAACTCGGTAATAGCGCCATACAGGCCACCGAGGGAATCCGGGTCGAAGAATTCCTTGATCTTGTGGATCTTGCCGTTTTCGCCATAGCCGAAGAAGGTGGTGGCGTACTCACCTTTGCCGTCGATGCCCAGGATCGCGGTTTTTTCCTTGAAGCCCGAGCAGTGGTAGGCACTGGAAGCGTGGGCCAAGTGATGCTCGACCGGCTCGATCTTGACCTTTTTCGGGTCGAAGCCCAGCTGCTCCAGGCACCAGACGATCTTCTTGCGGTAGCGCTTGTAGCGACGGTTGCCCATCAGGATCGCGTCGATGGCGCGGTCGGGGGCGTACCAGTAGCGCTTGGCATAGTGCCAGCGCGCTTTGCCGAACAGGCTGATCGGGGCGAACGGGATGGCTACAACGTCGACGTCGGAAGGCTTGATGCCCGCCTGCTCCAGACAGAACTTCGCCGACTCGTAGGGCATGCGGTTCTTCGCATGCTTGTCACGCACGAAGCGCTCTTCTTCGGCGGCGGCAATCAGCTTGCCGTCAATGTACAGGGCCGCGGAAGGGTCATGGCTAAGGGCGCCGGACAGGCCAAGAATCGTCAATGCCAAGGGATTAGCCTCTTCGTTCGGTAGAAATGCGCCAGCGGCCTCATGGGCGGGTGGCGACTAAAGGGCGGGATTATAACGCAAACACCAAGAACTGCGCGCTCCTGCACAGGGATCGCGGCGCGGCTTATTCGGCGATCAGCCAGTCCATGCGATAGCTGCCGGCGGTCTGCGCCAGCTCTTTGGCCAGCCACGGCAGCAGCTCTTTGAGCTCTTCTTCCAGGCCCCACGGCGGGTTGGCGATGGCCAGGCCCGAGCCGTTCAGGCCCTGCGGGCTGTCCTGGTGATGCACATACAGTTCGAGCCGCAGCAACTTCGGCGCGCCAGTGCTGGTCAGGTCCTGGTAGAAACGGGTGAGCGAGCGTTGATCCTTGATCGGGTACCAGATGGCCGCGACAGTCTGGCGCATGCGGCCGATCGCCTCTTTCATCGATGTGGTGCAACGCTTGAGCTCGTCAGCCTGCTCGAACGGCGGGTCGATCAGCATGATCGCGCGCTTTTCCTGCACCGGCAGCAGGGCCCGCGGCACATGCCAGCCTTCGCCCAGGTGCACGGTCACACGCGGGTCTTTCTTCATGTTCTCTTTGAGCAGCGGCCCGTCTTCAGGGTGCTTTTCATTGAGCAGGGCGCGGTCCTGCTGGCGCATGAGGCGGCGGGCCAATTCGGGCGAGCCGGGGTAGTAGCGCAGCTCGCCGTCGGCATTGAGGCGTTTGATGACGCGCAGGTAATCAGCGGCCATGGCCGGCAGGTCATCGCGATTCCACAGGCGGGCGACGCCTTCCAGGTACTCGCCGGTGCGGGTCGCCTGGTCGCCTTGCAAGTCATACAGACCAAGGCCGGCGTGGGTATCGATATAGGCGAACGGCTGCTCCTTGCGCGACATCAGGGCGATGAGGCGGGTCAGCACGATGTGTTTGAGGACGTCGGCGTGGTTGCCGGCGTGGAAGGCGTGACGATAGTTCATGGCAACTCCTGCGCAAGCGGCAAGTTTACCTCGCCTTGCCAGCGGAGTCAGGTGCAGCGATCAACCAGCAACACTTCTTCAGGCGCTCCCGCCCCCCCTGAAAACCTTCATCCGCCGGAACGGGTTCCTGATTCTCCGCCGCGCTGCCAGCAGCAAGAATCCAGCTTCCACCCACCAGGAGTAGATGCAAATGAAAGCTTCCATTCAATACGATAAAACTCAAAATCGACTGCACGGAACACTCGGCGTGAACAATGTGCCCTACACCGCGCAGCTGAAACTCAAGAAACAAGATGGCACTGCCGAGACAATAGTGGTACCGAGCTCGAAGTCCGACGAGTGGGAAGTGAGCCTGGACCGCCATGGCCCTGGTACCTATGAAGCCAGGATCGTCCCGCGTGAAGCCGGCGCATTCGAGCCGACCCGGTGCGAGTTCACGCTCTAAGAACAATCGCCCCAAACGCAAGCGGCCCGAACAACTACATTGTTCGGGCCGCTTGCGTTACTCATTCACAACTCATCACTTGTCAGCGTGATACGCCGCATCAGCGGTTTCAAAGCGCTGCACCATCGCCTGCGACGGGCTGCCCAGCTTGCTCACCAGGAAAATGGCGATGCTGGCGAACAGGAAGCCGGGGATGATTTCGTACAGCCCGAGGGTGTCGAAGTTCTTCCACAGGATCACGGTCAGTGCGCCTACCACGATACCGGCCAGCGCGCCGTTACGGGTCATGCCTTTCCACAATACCGAGATCAGCACCACCGGGCCAAAGGCAGCGCCGAAGCCAGCCCAGGCATAGGCCACCAGGCCCAGTACGCGGTTTTCCGGGTTGGCCGCCATGCCAATGGCAATCAGTGCAACGGCCAATACCATCACCCGGCCTACCCATACCAGCTCGCGCTGCGAAGCACCCTTGCGCAGGAAGGCTTTGTAGAAGTCTTCGGTCAGCGCGCTAGAGCACACCAGCAGCTGGCAGCTCAGGGTACTCATCACTGCCGCCAGAATAGCCGACAGCAGCACGCCAGCCACCCATGGGTTGAACAGAATCTTGGCCAGCTCGATGAACACGCGCTCGTGGTTCTCGGTCACCGGGCCCGCCAGGTCCGGGTGCGCAGAGAAGTAGGCAATGCCGAAGAAGCCGACAGCACAGGTACCGGCCAGGCACAGGATCATCCAGGTCATGGAGATGCGACGGGCCTTGGCGATCGACTTGACCGAGTCGGCAGCCATGAAGCGCGCCAGGATGTGCGGCTGACCGAAGTAGCCCAGGCCCCAGCCCATCAGCGAAATGATGCCGATGAAGGTCGCGCCCTTGAGCATGTCGAAGTTGGCCGGGTTCTGCGCCTCGATGGCCAGGAAGGTCGTGTCGACGCCGCCCGTGGAGATCAGCACGATGATCGGCGTGAGGATGAGCGCGAAGATCATCAGCGAAGCCTGAACCGTGTCAGTCCAGCTCACCGCCAGGAAGCCACCGATGAAGGTGTAGGCAATGGTCGCCGCGGCACCGGCCCACAGAGCGGTCTCGTACGGCATGCCGAAGGTGCTTTCGAACAGGCGGGCACCGGCCACGATGCCGGAGGCGCAATAGATGGTGAAGAACACCAGGATGACAATGGCCGAGATGATGCGCAGCAGGCCGCTCTGGTCCTCGAACCGGCTGGAGAAGTAGTCCGGCAGGGTCAACGCATCACCGTTGTGCTCGGTCTGCACGCGCAGGCGGCCTGCCACGAACAGCCAGTTCAGGTAGGCACCGACCGTCAGGCCGATGGCAATCCAGGCTTCGGAAAGGCCCGAGAAATAGATAGCGCCCGGCAGGCCCATCAGCAGCCAGCCGCTCATGTCGGAAGCGCCAGCCGAGAGCGCAGTGACCACGCTGCCCAGGCTGCGACCGCCAAGGATGTAGTCGGAAAGGTTGTTGGTGGAGCGATAGGCGGCGAAGCCGATCAGCACCATTACCGCAATGTAGATCACGAAGGTGATCGTTAGTGGATTGCCCATGCGTGTGCCCTGGCGTTTGTTTTTATGTCATGCACAACCAACCGTTTGGATGGTTGCACCCAGGCGGCGAATCCTATGCAACAACGCAAAGACGGTGCAACCCTTTTTCAGTTACAAGTTGCACCTTCTGCAACATTTTCAGATAAAGCCGCTTTTTTGCTCCTTTTGGGAGCATCAACCGCAATTTTCAGAAGAAAAAGCAACCAAAACGGCCCTTTCGGCCATATGGAAAAGAGTGTCGGACGAGTTGCACCCAATAAACGGAAAATTCCGGTTGCACCTGGTTGCACCTGAAATATCCTACAGCTACTCTTGGCAACAGCTTAGGCCACAACCGTGGCAATAATGAGGATAAGAAATGGCGACGACCACCCTTGGGGTCAAACTCGATGACCCGACCCGTGAGCGACTCAAGGCAGCTGCGCAGTCTATCGACCGCACGCCGCACTGGTTGATCAAGCAAGCGATCTTCAATTACCTGGAGAAGCTCGAGGGTGGTGCCACCCTGACCGAAATCAACGGTCATGCCAGCAGCCTGGCAGATGACGCCGGCGAAGTGCAGGCCGATCATGCTCACCAATGCTTCCTGGAGTTTGCCGAGAGCATCCTGCCGCAGTCGGTACTGCGCTCGGCAATTACCGCCGCTTACCGCCGCCCCGAACAGGAAGTGGTGCCGATGCTGCTGGAGCAGGCGCGCCTGAGCGCTCCGCTGGCCGAAGCGACCAACAAGATGGCCGCTGGTATCGCTGAAAAGCTGCGCAACCAGAAGAGCGCTGGCGGCCGTGCCGGTATCGTCCAGGGCCTGCTGCAGGAATTCTCCCTCTCCTCCCAGGAAGGCGTGGCACTGATGTGTCTGGCCGAAGCGCTGCTGCGCATCCCCGACAAAGGTACCCGCGACGCCCTGATCCGCGACAAGATCAGCAACGGCAACTGGCAGCCACACCTGGGCAACAGCCCATCGCTGTTTGTCAACGCGGCTACCTGGGGCCTGCTGCTGACCGGCAAGCTTGTTTCCACCCATAACGAAGCAGGCCTCACCTCCTCGCTCACCCGCATCATCGGCAAGAGCGGCGAGCCGATGATCCGCAAGGGCGTCGACATGGCCATGCGTTTGATGGGCGAGCAGTTCGTCACTGGCGAAACCATCGCCGAAGCTCTGGCCAACGCCAGCCGCTTCGAGTCCAAGGGCTTCCGTTACTCCTACGACATGCTTGGCGAAGCTGCACTCACCGAGCACGATGCGCAGAAGTACCTGGCGTCCTACGAACAGGCGATCCATTCGATCGGCAAGGCTTCCCATGGCCGTGGCATCTATGAAGGCCCGGGCATCTCGATCAAGCTGTCCGCGCTGCACCCGCGCTACAGCCGCGCCCAGTACGAGCGCGTGATGGAAGAGCTGTACCCGCGCCTGCTGTCGCTGACCCTGCTGGCCAAGCAATACGACATCGGTCTGAACATCGACGCCGAAGAAGCCGACCGCCTTGAGCTTTCCCTCGACCTGCTCGAGCGCCTGTGCTTCGAGCCGTCCCTGGCGGGCTGGAACGGTATCGGCTTCGTCATCCAGGCCTATCAGAAACGCTGCCCGTACGTGATCGACTACGTCATCGACCTGGCCAAGCGCAGCCGCCATCGCCTGATGATCCGCCTGGTGAAAGGCGCCTACTGGGACAGCGAGATCAAGCGCGCCCAGGTCGAAGGCCTGGAAGGCTACCCGGTCTACACCCGTAAGGTTTACACCGACGTGTCCTACGTGGCCTGCGCCCGCAAGCTGCTGGCCGTGCCGGAAGCCATCTACCCCCAGTTCGCTACCCACAACGCCCACACCCTGTCGGCCATCTACCACATCGCCGGCCAGAACTATTACCCCGGCCAGTACGAGTTCCAGTGCCTGCACGGCATGGGCGAGCCGCTGTACGAGCAGGTGGTCGGCAAGATCTCCGAAGGCAAGCTGAACCGTCCTTGCCGCGTTTATGCGCCGGTCGGCACCCACGAAACGCTGCTGGCCTACCTGGTGCGTCGCCTGCTGGAAAACGGCGCCAACACCTCGTTCGTCAACCGCATCGCCGACCACTCGATTTCCATTCAGGAACTGGTTGCCGACCCGGTCGCCAGCATCGAGCGCATGGGCACCCAGGAAGGCAGCCTCGGCCTGCCACACCCGCGCATCCCGATGCCGCGTGAGCTGTATGGCAGCGAGCGGGCCAACTCGGCCGGTATCGACATGGCCAACGAACACCGCCTGGCGTCGCTGTCCTGCGCCATGCTGGCCACCGCGCACAACGACTGGAAAGCTGCCCCGCTGCTGGCCTGCAGCGCCAGCGAGTCCGCTGCTGCACCTGTGCTGAACCCGGCGGACCACCGCGACGTGGTCGGCCATGTCCAGGAAGCCACCGTAGGCGACGTCGACAACGCCATCCAGTGCGCGATCAACGCCGCGCCGATCTGGCAGGCCACGCCGCCGGCTGAACGCGCCGCCATCCTGGAACGCACCGCCGACCTGATGGAAGCCGAGATCCAGCCGCTGATGGGCCTGCTGGTGCGTGAAGCCGGCAAGACCTTCGCCAACGCCATCGCCGAAGTGCGCGAGGCGGTGGACTTCCTGCGCTACTACGCAGTGCAGGCCCGCAACGACTTCAGCAACGACGCCCACCGCCCGCTGGGCCCGGTGGTGTGCATCAGCCCGTGGAACTTCCCGCTGGCCATCTTCACCGGCCAGGTGGCTGCGGCACTGGCCGCGGGCAACCCGGTACTGGCCAAGCCGGCCGAGCAAACCCCGCTGATCGCCGCACAGGCCGTGCGCCTGCTGCTGGAAGCCGGCATTCCTGAAGGCGTGCTGCAACTGCTGCCAGGCCGCGGCGAAACCGTCGGTGCCGGCCTGGTCGGTGACGAGCGCGTCAAGGGCGTTATGTTCACCGGCTCCACCGAAGTTGCCCGTCTGCTGCAGCGTAACGTTGCCGGCCGCCTGGACAACCAGGGCCGCCCGATCCCGCTGATCGCCGAAACCGGCGGCCAGAACGCCATGATCGTCGACTCCTCGGCACTGACCGAGCAGGTGGTGATCGACGTGGTGTCTTCGGCCTTCGACAGCGCCGGCCAGCGTTGCTCGGCCCTGCGCGTGCTGTGCCTGCAGGAAGACTCCGCCGACCGCGTGATCGAAATGCTCAAAGGTGCCATGGCCGAGAGCCGCCTGGGCAACCCGGACCGCCTGGCCGTGGACATCGGTCCGGTGATCGACGCCGAAGCCAAGGCCGGCATCGAGAAGCACATCCAGGGTATGCGCGAAAAAGGCCGTTCGGTTTATCAGGTCGCCATTGCCGATGCTGCCGAGGTCAAACGCGGCACCTTCGTCATGCCGACGTTGATCGAACTGGACAGCTTCGACGAACTGAAACGCGAAATCTTCGGCCCGGTGCTGCACGTGGTGCGCTACAACCGTCGCAACCTGGACCAGCTGATCGAGCAGATCAACAATTCCGGCTATGGCCTGACCCTGGGCGTGCACACCCGTATCGACGAGACCATTGCCAAGGTGGTGGAAACCGCCAACGCCGGCAACATGTACGTCAACCGCAACATCGTAGGTGCAGTGGTGGGCGTGCAGCCGTTCGGTGGTGAAGGCTTGTCCGGCACCGGCCCGAAAGCCGGCGGCCCGCTGTACCTCTACCGCCTGTTGTCGACCCGCCCGGTCGACGCAATAGCTCGCCACTTCGCACTGCAGGATGGCGAAGGCAAGCCAGACCGCGCCCTGCACGAGCAACTGAGCAAGCCTCTGCACGGCCTGAAGGCCTGGGCCGAAGGCAACCAGCTGGCCGACCTGGCCACACTGTGCAGCCAGTTCGCCGGGCAATCGCAAAGCGGCATCGCCCGCCTGTTGCCAGGCCCGACCGGCGAGCGCAACAGCTACACCATTCTGCCCCGCGAGCATGTGCTGTGCCTGGCAGACAACGAAGCCGACCTGCTGGCGCAGTTCGCTGCAGTGCTGGCGGTTGGCAGCTCGGCGGTATGGGCTGACGGCGAACCGGGCAAAGCCCTGCGCGCCCGCCTGCCGAAGGAGCTGCAGGCCAAGGTCAAGCTGGTAGCGGACTGGAGCAAGGATGAGGTAGCGTTCGACGCCGTGATCCACCATGGCGACTCGGACCAGCTGCGCAGCGTGTGCCAGCAGGTAGCCAAGCGTGCCGGGGCGATCGTCGGTGTGCACGGGCTGTCCAGCGGCGACCATCAGATTGCGCTTGAGCGACTGGTGATCGAGCGGGCGGTGAGTGTGAACACTGCGGCTGCTGGGGGGAATGCCAGCTTGATGACCATTGGCTGAGGCTGGGGGTTGTTGAAAGGAAAGGGAGAGCTTCGGCTCTCCCTTTTTTATGGGTGTCTTGAGATTGGGGGTGGGCTGGCAGGTGTCCGCCACAACAGTTTCTGCGCCTGTGAGATCGAGCGCCGCCCGCGCGGCGCATCGCGGATAAATCCGCTCCTACATCTGTTGCAACGTGGCCATGCCTGTGAGGCCATGGTTGTCAGCCGGTTTGCAAGACTCAAGACATGCGCCAGGGCTGGCAACCATGGCGTTACAGGTTCGGCACGTTGCAACAGATGTAGGAGCGGATTTATCCGCGATGCGCCGCGCGGGCGGCGCTCGGTCTCCTAGGCGCTGAAATTGTTGTGGCGAACACATGGCTGCCTTCATGCAACCTGAAGCCGCCCCCTCACTGCTTCATCCCCAGCTCAGCATCATCCATCAGCGCCTTGGCCATCGCACTCAAATAATGCGCAGCCCAGAGCATCATCGGTTTCTCATCCATCAACCCGATGATGGTCAATTCGCGCACATAGCCCATCAATTCCGAAGACTGCTCGCGTGCGTCCCTGCACGGGATACCCGGCTCGATGCGAAACAGTGGATGTGTGCCATTTTCGCCCTGGTAGAAAGTGGTTTTGCCGACGGTGAATTGGGTGTCTTCTGTTGTCATTGTTCAATCCCCTGAAAATTCTAGGCTGCCTGGCCTGGCCGTTTCGCGGGCAGGCCTCACAACACATAAATCAGCCTTAGTGCGAAGTTCTGGACTCGCTGGGCATCTGCACCTGAACCAGCGCAGACTCCAGCAAAGCCTGCAGCACCTCCAGCTCATGCATCGAGGTCATCATCAGGATCGAAGCCGGCGACATGGGCTGCAGCTGCATGGCGTGGTGCACAACGGTTGCGGTACACGGCGCGTGATCGGTGGCCTGGACCAGGGTGTCTTCAGGGGAATGGGCGTTAAGGGGTGGATCGGGGACTATCTTCAGCATCATGGTTCACCTAGTGATAAGGGCCACCACACACCTGCTGTCAAACAAGAGGGTGGCAGCTGTACATGGGTTGACAGACCGGTAGGCAAACCAAAACCCGGCGCACACGAAGTGCCCCATGCACAGCTGCCATAAAGGCAAAGCCATGCGGTTTGACCTAAGCGGCCTGTCAAAGCCGGTCACTGATTTCACAGCGACCACCCGAGACTAGGGCCCTACCCAGAGCACCGCAATGGCTTGGAGGGGGTTGGGAGTATGTTTGGGAAATGGACTACATGGAATAGGTGAAAACCTAAAGTGATCTGCCGAAATTGGCCGGAATGCGGTGAGACTGGCAGGTGTTCGTCGCACCCATTGCAGCGCCGGCGAGACCGAGCGCCACCCGCGCGGCGCTTCGCAGCACAAGGCTGCTCACATTTGTTGCAACGTGACCATGCCGGTGAGGCCATGGTTGTCAGCCTTGGTGCATGACTGAAGGAGTGCGGGGCGGCAGCCGCGCCAACGTGGAGATATCATCAAACCAACAAAGCGGGCGACGATGGCCGAACAGGTTTGGCACGTTGCAAAAAAAGTAGGATCAGCCTTGTGCTGCGAGGTATGCGGCGAACAACTCGCGGCATCGGCTAAACTATCTTTCCAAGATGGGCGATCCAGAGGTGCGCCAAAGCCACCAGATACTCCACCCCTTAATCGCCTCTGAGGCAATTAACAACCCAACCCATATCCAGTTATTGATGCCAGCAACCACCATAGGTAAGAGCAAAACCACCGAAATTGACGGAACAATGAAAAACAATCTGAATGGCATCTGCACCACCGCCAAAAAAACCACGAATTTTTGATACTTGAAAAAACTCACACACGTAACAATAACTGAAAGCTGTAAAAACAGCCCAACCCAAATCACATAACCTGAACCACCCCAACTCCGCACCACTTCAAGACCACTGCTCAAATCCGACCACAAAGGTATTGCGCCTCGGGCGACATTACGCAAGATGTACAAAATAATATAAAACGCATCCATACTTGCCCAAAGCAAATGTATAGATCGTTGCTTATTTATATTTGAGACCATCAATATGCTCCCCTTCTATACTCATACTCCTCGTCAGGCACCACAGGACGCCGGTGCCAAGACTGCCCCGTGATCGCCCATGCATCATCAGCCTGTACATAGTTTTGCGTTATCCGTCGTACATCGCCATATCGATGTATAGCCGACAGCCTGGCGAAACTCCGCTCACTTTCACCCAACGGTACCCACCTCTGACTCACAACCCTACGGGTATTGGCATAGTCTTTTCCCTCGCTCGAAAAAAGACGCCCCTCATCCCCTCGAGATGTTACAAAGTTTGCCGCCAATGCCGCACCCGACCACAGTAAATTTGTATCAATACTGAATATCTTCCACTTTCCAGGACCTTCCACCTCTGGGTATTTACTCTCAGATAGCAGTAGATCCAGCTTTGATTCGGCCCATCTCAAGCGAGGGTAACGCGCTACATCAACCGGAGAAATTGGCTTCTCCCGAATAACAAACCATCTGCCGTCCTCCACCAGCTTCAAAGCTCGCTCGATATCAGCCTGCAGCAGAGGACGCCCAGGCGGCAGATCACAAGCCCTCTGGAAATCACGCAGCCCACTCAGGGTGGTATTTTCCAGCAAAGCTTTGCAGACTACCGAACAAGCAAAAAAATGGTCTTCAACCCTCTCTAACTCTTCTTTCCAGACGTCTCGCCACTCACAAATCCTGTCCATAGAATTCCTCCACAGTGAAGAGTCAATATCTACCTCATGTTCCATCACCGCGGTCGTAGGAAGTTTCTGTAACGCACGTAGGTAGCTTCCTGCCGTCTTCTCCGAACAAGTCTCTGATGCCTCAAATTCCTAATACTGTCAGTGGAATAGCAGAGCCTAAAGAGTGCCAAGGCTGACAGGTGCATGCCTTTTGATCTCACTGGTGCTGCAATGCTCGCAATGCTCACTGTGAACATCTGGTTCCCTTGACGCTCACTCAACCCAGCCCCTTCGCCCCGTCAACCAACATCAGACGCTCCAAATGCGAGAATCTGTGACTGAACATCATCTGAATCAATCATGGTAGCCAGCTCTGTTCGGCCAATCCTAGACTCGCACCAAGCCCGCTCTAGGACCGCCCCCATGCCCGAGACCCTGCTCTGCCACCGCAACCTGGCCTTCGAGCTCTACGAAGTCCTCGACGCCCAAGCCCTGACCCAACGCCCGCGCTTCGCCGAGCACAGCCGCGAAACCTTCGACGCGGCCCTGACCACCGCACGCACCATCGCCGAAAAGTTCTTCGCTCCGCACAACCGAAAGGCCGACGAAAACGAGCCGCGCTATGTAGACGGCCGCGCCGAGCTGATCGCGGAGGTGAAGCCGGCAGTCGACGCCTTCCTCGAAGCCGGCTTCCTCAACGCCAACCGCGACTTCGAGGTCGGTGGCATGCAGCTGCCCAGCCTGGTTTCGCAGGCCTGCTTCGCCCACTTCCAGGCCGCCAACGCTGGCACCACGGCCTACCCGTTCCTGACCATGGGCGCGGCGAACCTGATCGAGAGTTTCGGCACGGATGAACAGAAACGGCTGTTCCTGCAGCCGATGATCGAAGGCCGCTACTTCGGCACCATGGCGCTGACCGAGCCCCACGCAGGATCCTCGCTTGCCGATATCCGCACCCGTGCGGAACCGGCGGGCGACGGCAGCTACCGGCTCAGGGGCAACAAGATCTTCATCTCCGGCGGTGACCACGAACTGTCGGAAAATATCGTGCACATGGTCCTGGCCAAACTGCCGGACGCACCGCCAGGGGTGAAGGGCATCTCGCTGTTCATTGTCCCCAAGTACACGGTGAATCCGGACGGCAGCCTTGGCCCGCGCAACGATGTGCTGCTGGCCGGGCTGTTCCACAAGATGGGCTGGCGCGGCACCACCTCCACCGCCCTGAACTTCGGTGAGAATGGCCAGTGTGTCGGCTACCTGGTCGGTCAGCCACACCACGGGCTGACCTGCATGTTCCAGATGATGAACGAGGCGCGCATCGGCGTCGGCATGGGTGCAGTGATGCTCGGCTATGCAGGCTACCTGTATTCGCTGGAATACGCCCGCCAACGCCCGCAGGGCCGGCTGCCGGACAACAAGGACCCGCACAGCCCGGCAGTGCCGATCATCGAGCACACCGATGTGAAACGCATGCTGCTGGCCCAGAAAGCCTACATCGAAGGCGCCTTCGACCTTGGCCTGTACGCCGCACGCCTGTTCGACGACACCCATACCGCCTGCGATGAAAGTGATCGCAAACAGGCGCAGGAACTGCTCGACCTACTGACCCCGATCGTCAAGTCCTGGCCCTCGGCGTTCTGCCTCAAGGCCAATGAACTGGCTATCCAGATTCTCGGCGGCCACGGCTATACCCGCGAATACCCGGTTGAGCAGTACTACCGCGATAACCGCCTGAACCCGATTCACGAGGGCACCGAGGGCATCCAGTCGCTCGACTTGCTTGGGCGCAAACTGGCACAAAACAAGGGTGCCGGGCTCAAGCAACTCTTTCGGCTGATGGCAGCAACTGGCGAGCGCGCCAGCCACCATCCAAACCTTGACCCCCTGCGCCAGCCGCTGGAGCAATTGGTCAACCGCCTGCAAAGCGTAACCCTGGTACTGCTCGGCGACCTGGCCAAAGGTAAAGTCGCTGAAACATTGGCCAATTCAGCCCTTTACCTCAAAGCCTTCGGCCACTGCGTGATCGGCTGGCGGTGGCTGGAGCAGGCGATTCACGCAGAGCTCGGCATGCTCAAAGGCAACCCCGCCGACCACGACTTCTACCTCGGCAAGCTGCAAGCCGCACGGTACTTCCTGACCTGGGAAGTACCAGGCTGCCATCACGAGCTGACATTGCTCGAGGCACGCGATGACACTTGCCTCAACATGCAAGACGCGTGGTTCTAGGGGGTGCCTTCGTGTTCCACGCTCGCCGCCTGCCTCGGCCTGCGTGGATTGCGAGCAATGGCAATGCCTGCTGCAACTACTGCAATCCCTACATAGGTCGTCCAGTGAATTGCATCGCCGAACATCAGCGCGGCCCATAGCAAAGTGACCGGTGGTTCCAGGTAGACCAGGGCCGACACACGTGTAGCCGACAGCTTTGTCAGCAATACCCAAAGACTCAGGTAGGCGATAAACGTCGAGAAAAAGGTCAGCCATGCAACCGCCGCCCAAACTTGCGTGCTGCCAGGCACATCGATCAAGCCCAGCGGCACCCCCGTGGCTGTGAGCAGTACGAGCGTGGCCGTGGATTGCAGAAACAGAGGCATCAGCAAGCCATCCTTGCTGTGGTCTGTCGCCAGAACCGATTGCCGTCGCTGATAAAGCGTGGCGATCGACAACGTGACTGCTGCGATCAGCGGCAGGGCATACAACCAGAGAGCAAGCCGGGCCGTGGACAGGTTGTACTCACCCAGAACCACCACGCTGACACCTGCAAACCCAACCGCAAGCCCAAGCCACTCCTGCCGGCCACTGCGTTCTTGCTGGTCCTTGTTGCTCATCGATGCCGTGATCAACGGCTGCAGCGCGCAAATGATCGCTGCAATCCCCGCTGGTAGGCCTCCGCGAATGGCTATGTAAACGCTGACCAGGTAAGCAAACTGGGCCAGGAACCCGATAACTGCGTTGTAGCGCAGTTGCGCCCACGACAGCGCACGCAGCCGATGCCAGACAAACGGCAGCAGGCAGATGCAAACCAGCAGAAACCGCCAGAACAGCAGGTTTATCGCACCTGCGTCCTCCGTACCCATGCGGGCACCAATAAAGCCCGAACTCCAGGACAGGACAAAGACGGCTTGCAGCAGTATTAGGTACAGCGCACCGCTTGGCATATTCACGCCCCTGTGTGATGCAGTTCATCGAAGGTGATCGGGGTGATGCCAGTACCTGCGAACTGGCGGGCAGCCGGGCGGAGCAAGGCCCAACGCAACTTCAACCAGTTGGGGATGGTGGCAGGAATGCCGTCGTCGGAGGCCAGGTGCCAGAAACGGTTGGAATCATCGGCGAAGTAAGGGCAATGGAACGACAACACCAGTGACATGCGTCGCCCGCTGAGCACTGGACGAACACCGTGGAACAGTCGGCTGCCGTAGATGAACAGGGCATCACCAGGGTCGTCCAGCCGTGCAGTTTCGAAGGTCCGGTAATCCAGGGCATCGAAGCTATCGACCGTACCGTTGTGGAACAGGAACTCACCCCCGCTATAGTCGGCGGCCCCCGACAGCACGATATTCAGCACATAGTTGGTGCCGTCCGTGTGCCACATGCCCAGTTGCTGCTGTTGCTCGGCAGGCCTGGGATAGAAGTAGTTGATCTGCGAGCGGGCATTGAGGATGGGGTAAGGCACAAGCGGCACGCCGGCAATGCGTGATACAGCCAGCAGAAACGAGCGACTGCACATCATGTCGTTGATGAACGAGGACAGTGCCGTGACCCCGCGCGTACGCCGGGAAATGATCCAGTCACTGTCACCCGCGCGGTCCTCCAGACGTGCACAAACGTCTTGCAGGACCGCAACACCCTCGGGGGTGAACAGCCGATGGACGACTGCCGCCCCGGTGATGCTGTCCACTGCAATGTTTGCGTGCGGGCTCTGACCATATCCGAGCTCACCCAGTGTTCTGGTGTCGCTGACGGTGGGCCCGTGCTGGCAGAGGAAATCATCGCGCCAGGCAATCTGCTCGGTCAGGCACGTCGACGAAGGCTGTGGCGTGCGTTTCAAGGTCGACTTGAGCGCCAGCTTCACGCGCCCCATGCCGCGTTCGAACAAGGGTAAGGTGTGTAGGTTCATGGTGTGTCCTGTCCCTGTGGATCCGCTACTGAAGGTACTTCGCGATCTGATAGCGCACCGAGCCATCACCACTGGCAAATTCGTCCACCACGCTGCAGTTGCAGTGCTGGGCCCTGATGCGCCGGAACTGTTCGGGCGTGTATTTGAGGCAGATGTTGGTCAGCAGATGCCCACGCGCCTGCTGGCGCTGCACGGGTTGCAGCGTCACCGCCACATGGATCGCCTCATCCTGTATTCGCAGCGGCACGAGGAGGGCCTGATGCTCACCCGACGGCGTGAAGCCTTGTTGCAGCGCAACCATTCGAGAGAACTCAAGCATGTTGGGGTTGGCGTAGAACCCGAGAATGGCGTTTTCCAGGCCCTGCTCGTAGACCTGCATTTCAGAAAGGATGTAGGTGGTTTCACCCGCCAGGCTTCTGATCAGCCTACCGGTGCTGACGGGCAGTTCATTACCCTCCTGGAAACCCAGCAGGGTAATCAGGGTGAGCTCCTGATCGTGACGCAAAGCGTCGTGGGTGAGGGTGCGGTAATCGGCGGCAATGTAATTGAAGCTGCCATCCGCTTGCACGATAGGACGCAGCGCATCGCTCATCTCGGATTCCGAGGTCTGGTTGATATCGATGGCGGTGTAGCGAATGGAGCTGGAGGTCTCGGCCATGCGCTTGAGCAAGCAGGCACTTTTGACCGGCTCGGGGCCTAGTTCGACATAGTGAACGCGGCGCCCGTTGGCCAGCGCTGCCAGCCGCTCGGCCACATTGCCGATGATGCTTTTGAGCGCCCCTTGCCCCCGTGCGTCAGCACATAGCCCGCTCTGGCTGATGCCTTGCTCATTCAATGCGCGCATGAGCAGAAATATCTCGTGATTGAAACGATGATCGCCCTCGCCTTCATGCTCAGGCTGAACCAGGGTCGAGTACTTCTCGTGGTTCTCGACTGTCCACAAGCGTGCGTTCTGGTAGGAGGGGGTGCGTACGAGTGCATCTACAACGAAGTCGTTAAGGCTCATCCGTATCATTCCATTGCATTTTCGGGGGGAGGCATGTCTTGACCACACAGTAAGAGGGGGTATAACCCCTGTACAGTTGATTAAATCGAAGCGCTGGTTCGATCCGGATAAATCAGGTGGCTAGATGGGCAAAGGGCTCGACATCAATGTACTGAGAACCTTCCAGGCCGTGGCCCGGCTGGGGCGATTCAAGGATGCAGCGGACTACGTTCACCGCAGCCCATCGGCAGTGACGACGCAGATCCAGAAGCTGGAGGAAAAAGTCGGGCAACAATTGTTTGCGCGCAGCAATCAGTCGGTGGAGCTGACGCCGGCAGGTCGGCACTTGCTGGGTGAGGCAACACGTTTTCTGATGGCCCATGACCGGCTGCTGGCCACGCTGTCGCCGCAGCAGATGACCGGCAAAGTGCGCCTGGGTGTACCCGATGGCTATGCCGCCAACCTGATGAGCGACTTTTTGCCGGTATTTGTAGCCAGCAACCCGCAACTGGAACTGGAGGCGGTCGCTTGCTCCAGCGCAGAACTTATCGACCTGTTTGCCCGCCAGCGGCTGGACCTGGCAGTAGCGGTCAGCAGTGAAAACTGGGAGCAAGGCGAGTGGCTGCGCTCGACCCAGCCGCGCTGGGCTGCCGCCCCCGGGTTCGATCATGATGCCAGCCGCCCTTTGCCGCTGGCACTGCAACTGAAGGGCTGCCCGTACCGTGAGGCCGCCTTGCACGCTTTGAAGGCCCACGGCATTGCGTACCGTATCCTGCTGGAAAGCGCCAACTGGCATGCGGTGCTGGCGTGCATGCGCAGTGGCCTGGCAGTCGGTATCGTCGAAGGCCTGGAGAGCGCTGATACATCGCTGGCATTCGTGCAAGGGCTGGGCTTGCCCGGCTTCGCCGAACACCACCTCTACCTGCTGACGGATACCTCTCACCACGTCGCGTTGCAGCTGAACGAGATGTTGAAGGCCGCCATCCAGAAAGATGGCCTGTCGGCGCCGCGCGTTATTTCCTGACCAGGCAAGTACCGGGCTGCCATAATGTGCTGCATTGCTCGAGGCATTCGACACACCTGCCTCGCCCTGCAAGACGCGTGGTTCTAGGGGGAGCCACCGTGTACACGGAGGCTTCCGCATGTTCGATTCCAGCGCCCTGCTGCGCCAGCGCTTTGCCGCGCTGCGCAGTACGGCCGAGTTGTTTTCCCTGCGCCATGTGACCCAGTCGCACCAGGCGCTTTCGGTTCGCCGCAATGTTGCAGAACCGCCGTTCTTCAGCCAGGACGAAGGCGCCATGCTCATCGCACGGGTGAATGGGGTGGAAGCTTATGCGGCCACCGCCGACCTGTCCCAGGCAGGCCTGCAGCGAGCACTGGAACGTGCCGAGGCACTGGCCCGGCAGATTGCCCGGCATAGCCTGCTCGATCTGCGCGATCAGCCAGTGACCGATGCACGCCACGACCACATTTCGCCCAACTTCGACCAACCTGTACCCACCCTGGGCGACTGCCTTGGCCTGCTCGCCGCTGAATCGGCCAGCGTGCCCAAGGACAGCCGCCTGGTAGACTGGCAGGCCAGCCTGGGCCTGAGCCTGGTCGAGCAGACCTATCTCAATTCGGCCGGCGCCGAACTGCGCCACGCCCAACGCTTCCTGTTCCCCGGCCTGGGCGTCACCGCCAGCGATGGCCAGGACAGCCAGAGCCGTAGCCTGGGCCGCGACAACTTCGGCCAGCAGGGTGGCTTCGAGATCATCGAGCGCTGCGGCCTGGTGGGCGCAGCCAGCCGGGTGGCTGACGAAGCGCTGCAGCTGCTGCTGGCCCCGAACACACCCAGCGGCCCGCGCGACCTGTTGCTGATGCCGGACCAGATGATGCTGCAAATCCACGAGTCCATTGGCCACCCGCTGGAGATGGACCGTATTCTCGGCGACGAGCGCAACTACGCCGGTACCAGCTTCGTCAAAGCCAGTGACTTCGGCCACCTGCAATACGGCTCCCCGCTGCTGAACGTGACCTTCGACCCGACCATCGGCGAAGAACTGGCCAGCTATAGTTTCGATGACGACGGCACCCCGGCCAGCAAGCAGTTCCTGATTCGCCACGGCCTGTTGCTGCGCCCGCTGGGCGGCGCGCTGTCGCAGTTCCGTTCTGGCCTGGACGGCGTGGCCAACAGCCGCGCCTGTGGCTGGAACCGTGCGCCGATCGATCGCATGGCCAACCTCAACATCGA
>NZ_JABMCW010000078.1:0-19279 GCF_013179705.1 Pseudomonas sp. CM25
AGTCGGCTCATCATTCTGCCTTGCACCACCACGACTGCGCGTACACCACGCCGCCGATCTCCTCGATGCCGTTTATGTTCATGCCGAGTTGTGCCATGCCGTTGACCTTGGCATCGTGCAGCCGGGGTATCACGTCAGGCCCATGGGTCGGGTTGAATACCCAGGCCTGAGTAGCGACCCGGCCCAGTGGCTCACTGTGATTGTCGCCGATGTGGATGTCTGCCCGGAGCGGCGTGATCTTCCTGAGCTGACTGGTGGGGATGGCCACGCCGATCACGCGGCGGCGAACGAGGAGGAAATACATAGGGTACCGAAACTGTACAAAAATACAGTATCTTATAGGCGAAACCTGGTACGGGGAATTGCCGATCAGCAGGTCAGTGCAATGGTGGCAAATCCTTGCCACGAGCCTTGGCTATGACCCGGAACTGGTAGTCGGAGACCGCCTGGAACAGAGATTCAGCCAACAGGCGGAGCCGTTCAACCTCCTCTGGTGGAGCGCTACAATCCTGAGCCTCGTGGTAGGCACGGAATGCGTCCACTGCCTGCTGGATCAGCGGCTCGCCGGCCTCAACCATTCCTACGAAAGTACGCTTGTCCATTACCATGCCCAGGCTAGTTTCCCTGCGAATATTAGCCTCTTTCGTGAAATTTGGCTGAGACACAACGCATTGCGAAGCCGTCTGTTTGGCTTCACCCCTTACTATGTTCGGGGGATGACGGTCCCGTCCCGCGCTTGATGCCACGCGGCCCCATGATGCCCCAGATAGCCAGGCCGACGATGGGCAGTGCCAGTAGTAACAGCGCCCACAGCGCTTTGGTCGCATCGGCTTTGTCACTGCGAAAGACACTGACAATGGCCCACAGATCGACAAGTAGAATGATCACCGCCACGGCGATCCAGAAATACGTCACAGGCTCGGTCATGACCGCCTCTCCTATTCCAAATGACAGGCCACGAAAATCATGGCCTCGTATAAAAGGGAAGCCTGCGTGCCGTTCAAAGTTCAGGCAGCTTTATCCGGCGTAGATGAATGGACGCCACGCACACTGAACCAACTTTGCCCGCAACACGTCCATCGCAAAACAGCACTCGGATGGCCCGCTATGTCTAAAGATCCAGTATTCGAGGCGCTTTACTACCTAAGGACTCACAATCTGGTCCTGACGACTGCCGAATCATGCACAGCTGGCGCCATGGTCTCATTGCTGGCGGCAGTACCGGGTACCGGCGAAGTACTTGAAAGCGGTTACGTCGTTTATTCGCCCAGCGCCAAAAGAAGGCTTTTAGGCGTTAGCCAACAAACCATTGAACGCTACGGGCTTACTAGCGAGGCTGTGGCCTGGGAAATGGCATTGGGTGCGTTGAAGGACAGCGACGCCACAGTTGCCATCGCCAGCACCGGTGTCGCAGGGCCGGAGCCGCAAGACGGCATTGCACCGGGCACTGTCTGCTTTGCCTGGGCCTTCGCCGGCGAGCCACATGCCGTTTTCACCCGGACGCAGCGTTTCTTTGGTGACCGCGCAGACATCATCCGCCAGGGGGCATTGTTCGGGTTGTCACACCTGGAGCATTACCATCAACGCTGGCTGCGCGGTGAGCGCGCCTGAGGGCTAAGGCCGTGAGCGAAGACGAGCTGATCTCAAGGCATCACCCGGTCGAGGAAGACATGCCCATGCAGCGCCGTGTATGGCGCTTCGAGCGGGTTGGATGGTACTCGCTGGTGATGATCGTGTTGCTTGCCCTGGCCGGATTGTTTGGCAATGGTCCGCTCAGTGACGCCCAGGCCGTGAGTAGCGACGGCCGTGTACGGGTCGAGTATCAGCGGCTCAGCCGTACAGGCAGTACCGATAAAATGCGAATCACAGTTCGCGGCCCCCCCGGGAAGCCGGTCATACTGCTGCTGGGCGGAACCTTGCTGCAGGAGGCCAGTATCGAGACCCTGCAGCCCGAGCCGCAGGTGTCGCGGTCTCATGGCGAGGCACTGCTGCTGGAACTTGGCACCAGCGAAGACGGTGTGGCCACCCTCTACCTGACGCTGCGCAGCGAGTATGTCGGCACCCTTGAAGGCAGTGTCAGAGCAGACCCGAGCAGCGCGGTAAATTTCACTACCTTCCTGTACCCCTAGGAGCGTGACATGGATTCCATCCTTCGTGCGGCAGGCATGTACGTTGTCCTGATGTTGCTGTTTCGTGTGGCTGGCAGGCGCTCGTTGGCCGACCTGACCACGTTCGACTTCGTGCTGTTGTTGATCATTGGCGAAGCGACTCAGCAGGCGTTGCTGGGTGAGGACTTTTCCTTTACCAATGCTGTTCTGGTGATTGCCACGCTGATTGTGCTGGATGTAGGTCTGTCGTTGGCCAAGTTGAATTCCAGACCTTTGGCACGTCTGCTCGACGGCCATGCAACGCTGGTGGTCGAACAGGGACGCTTTCTTCACCAACGCATGCGCCGAGCACGGCTGACCGAGGACGATATCCTCGAATCTGCACGCGACAGCCAAGGCATCGAAACCGTCGAGCAAATCAAATTCGCCATCGTCGAGCGCAATGGCAAGATCTCGATCATACCTCAGGAATGATCTGCTCTGGTTGCAGCAGGTATTCCAGCAGGCTGCTTGCACAGGCGTTAATGCCTTCCTGCACCACCATCTCGAAACCATGGGTGTTTTCTGTGGGTATGGCGATGCAGCCGGCTCGGGCGTCCGTACCGGTACTGAGCACCGCGCTTGCATCGGACGCAAAATCAACCAGCAGTGCGACTTGGGGGGTGTAACCAGCCCGGTGCGTGGCCGCGATCAGGGCCTGTACCACTTGGCGGGAGTAATAGCCCTTCTGGTCACCCGTGTTGATGATCGGGTCGGCAGACAGCCTGGTTCCGTACTCCTCCAGCACCGGACCGACCTCGACGGCAATGGTGGTATCGCCCGGCAGCCTGGACGCCGCATACATAGCGCCCGCGTTGGATTCTTCCTCCAACGTCGTCAATACGAACCACACATCCTGGCGCAATTCGCTGCGCCTTAGCTGTAGCTGATGAGCACAATGGATCACCGCAGCCAAGGGCGCGCGATCGTCAAGAAAATGCGCCGCAATGCTGTCGTGGACCTTGAACGGTTGCCGCCAATGGCGGCTCAGCACCACCCGCGTACCTGGCCGTACGCCGACTGCCTCCAACGCCTTCTTGGGTTTGCGCGTGACCACATGGAGGTCAGACCACTGCACCGCTCCAGCCAACACGTCACGCCCGCTGGCGGTCTGCCCACTGCTGTGCATCGACCCGAAAGACAGGACGCCGGGAAGCATCTGTCGATCACCCAGGATGTCCACAGGGCAGACGCCAAAGCTGATTGGCTGCGCGCCGCCGAGTGCCAGCACTTCGAGCGTGCCGTCCGGCCTGACGTTCTTTACGATCATGGCAATTTCGTCCAGGTGAGCCATGACCTTGATCGACGCGTCGGGCTTGGCATCGCCAGCGGCGCGGATCACCCCGAGCAGGTTGCCGGCGTTGTCGGTATGCACATCGTCGCAGTACGCCCCAAGCGCATCGCGACATACCGCCCGCACTTCATCTTCTTGGCCGCCTGGGCCGCGGGCCAGTAACAAGGCTTCTAGCAGCGGCATGATTTCCATGGGGCTACCTCTGTCTTTTGAAATAGCCAGGGCGACGACCCTGGCCTTGCCTGCCAGCAAGCAACGCCTCAGGCGCTGCTTGTGCCGCTGTTAGAGAATTTCTTGACATCGATAGGCAGCGCGACAAATTCGGGCCCTTGCCCTGATGGCCGCCAACGTACATTGGCAATACCGTAACGCTCCGCCATGGGCCGGCTGACCTTCTTTATCTTGTGCTGACCAAACCTGGGAATGATACCTACCCCCGCATCGCAGCTCGCCCAGTGCCAGGCTTCAGCGTTGTCCATACACTCAAGCCGGATGATGAAGGTGCGGAATTCTCCATGTAGCTCATATTCGATTACATACAGTTGCGGTCCTGCCATGGGACTCTCCTCCATTGTTCCGGCTAATGGAGCGGGCGAAAGCAAAAAAAATTCAGAAATTTTGACTGACTGGTCATTACGCGTTTCGCATTGCGATCGCGAAGGCGCTATGCCTTCGCGAAGCTCGCCATGAAGCCGGGCTAGACACCCGGTCCCAGGTAATGGCGATCAGGACTGTTTCTTTTCCTCGACCTCAGCCAGACGCTGTTTGATGTGCTGGGTCTGTTGCGCCTGCTCCTTGATCGAGGTAGGCGTTATGACTTTGTCCACCGCCTCGGTTTCCGGCTCCGGCTGTTTGAGCACCGGGCCTGGCACCTGTTCGCCGCGTTGCGCCTGTTCAGAAGCAAGCGGCTGAGGGACCTTGTCGCCTGTGTTGTCATCGGTGCGCTTCATTGGGATTTCCTCATACTGTTGAAGTCATTCAGAAGAACCCGAAGGCAGGCAAAAAGTTTGTTCCGTTTGCCTCAACGGCCAACAGGCCCGACGCATCAGCGGGTTGGCCAACGCCGCGCCGTAGGCCGTAATGACGATGTATTCATCTTGCCCTCTACCGCAACCCGTCTGGCATAACCAACCCCCCATACCAGTGCGCGACTCACGGTTTCGCCGGCACGTTGCGAGTATGCCCGCTCGCAAATCAGTGAACCGTCTGCGCGATAGACACCGATGAACAATTGCGTGGCACCTGTGCGTGACAACCGTGCCTGCACCTCCAGGCAGGTGCCGTTATCAAGGGCTTCTTCGTGGGTCTGATGGTGCAGGATCGGGTCATACCATTGTCGGTAGGTCTCGCCTCTTTTTTTCATTTGTCTGCCCTCGCCGATGGTGTAGCCGGTAGATCGTTCTCACCGCTCATCAGTCGAAAACAATCAACAACGTCAGACAGCCGGCTTGGTTGTACAAAACCTTCTTTCTGTACAACCGCCATTCGTCGTCAATACATGAATTCCAGACAACCTTCCTGCCGTGTTCATTCTTCTAACTGAACAAGCCAAAACATTCGGCAACAATTACGGGACAAGGACATGGCAAAGGGATTCACGAAGGGCGCCCGGCTACTCGGGTTGATGCTGCTGGGGTTCGTCACGCTGCAGTTGGCGGGCTGCGACATGGTGTTGTTCAACCCAAAAGGCCAGGTGGGGTCGGAACAACGCAACCTGATCATCCTGGCCACGCTGCTGATGCTGATCGTGGTGGTCCCGGTGATGATCATGGCGTTGGTCTTCTCGGTGCACTACCGGTCCTCCAACGAAAAGGCCCGCTACACCCCGGAGTGGAGCCATTCTCGGGTCATCGAAGCGGTGGTGTGGGGTGTGCCCCTGGTCATCATCATCGTGCTCGGTATCGTGACCTGGCGTTCTACCCATGCCCTAGACCCTTATCGACCACTCGAATCCGACAAGCCCCCGGTCAAAGTGCAGGTGATCGCCACCGATTGGAAGTGGCTGTTCGTCTACCCCGAGCTGGGCATCGCCTCCGTCAATGAACTGGCAATGCCCGTTGATACGCCCGTGGACTTTCGCGTGACCGCCGATGGCGCCATTACTTCGTTCTTCATCCCCGCGCTGGGCGGCCAGATCTACGCCATGGCCGGCATGCAGACCCAGCTGCACCTGATCGCCAATCACCCAGGCACCTACACCGGAATCGCCGCCAACTACAACGGCCCGGGGTTTTCCGACATGCACTTCAAGGCGCTGGCGCTCGACCAGGCTGGCTTCGATGCCTGGGTCGCCAAGGTACGCAGCTCAGAACGTCAGCTCGACCCGGACGGCTATGCCCGGCTGGCCAAACCGAGCGTCGCCCACCCGGTGGAGCATTACGCTGCGGTCACCCCTCAGCTGTTCCAGTCACTCATCGACAAGTACCAGGGCGTCAACCGTTCTCGCGAGGTCGAGCGGCGTTTGAGCGACCCGCAAGGTGAAACGCCGCAAGGCAGCAAGGAGTAACGCACATGTTCGGAAAATTGAGCTGGGACGCCATCCCCCTCGACGAGCCCATCATCATGTACACCCTCGCCGTGGTCGGTCTGATCGGCATTGGCGGGGTCGGGGCCATCACCTACAAGCGCAAATGGACGTACCTTTGGAAGGAGTGGTTCACCTCGGTCGATCACAAACGCATCGGTGTGATGTATATCGTTGTCGCCCTGGTGATGTTGCTGCGCGGTTTCGCCGACGCGTTGATGATGCGCACGCAGCAAGCGATGGCATCGGATGGCTCACCCGGCTATCTGCCGCCGGAACACTACGACCAGATTTTCACCGCCCATGGCGTGATCATGATTTTTTTCATGGCCATGCCGTTCGTGGTCGGCCTGATGAACATCGTGGTGCCGCTGCAGATCGGCGCGCGTGACGTGGCTTATCCGTTCCTCAACGCAGTGAGCTTCTGGCTGTTCGTCTCGGGCGCCTTGCTGGTGAATATCTCGCTGGGCATTGGTGAGTTCGCCCGCACCGGCTGGGTCGCCTACCCGCCGCTGTCGGGCATCGGTTACAGCCCTGGGGTGGGGGTCGATTATTACATCTGGTCACTGCAAATATCCGGCATAGGCACGTTGCTGACGGGGCTGAACTTCTTCGTCACTGTTCTCAAAATGCGCACGACCGGCATGACACTGTTTCGCATGCCGGTATTCACCTGGACGGTGCTGTGCACGTCGATCCTGATTCTGGCAGCCTTTCCGATCCTTACCGCCACCTTGTTCATGCTTAGCCTGGACCGCTACTTGGGCATGCATTTCTTTACCAACGAGATGGGCGGCAACCCGATGATGTACATCAACCTCATCTGGGCCTGGGGTCACCCGGAGGTTTACATTCTGATTCTGCCGGCCTTCGGCATCTTCTCGGAAGTGGCGTCGACGTTTTCACGCAAGCGCCTGTTCGGCTACCACTCACTGGTGTGGGCGACCATCGTGATCACCGTGCTGTCGTTCATCGTCTGGGTGCACCACTTCTTCACCATGGGCGCAGGGCCCAACGTGAACGCCTTCTTCGGCATCATGACCATGATCATTGCCGTGCCCACCGGGGTAAAAATCTTCACTTGGCTATTTACCATGTACCGCGGTCGAGTACGTTTTGAAACGCCGATGCTGTGGACCGTAGGTTTCATCGTCACCTTCAGCATTGGCGGTATGACCGGTGTACTGCTGGCCGTGCCGGGCGCGGACTTCTTGCTGCACAACAGCCTGTTTCTGATTGCGCATTTCCATAACGTAATTATTGGGGGAGCAGTATTCGGTTACCTCTGCGGCCTCACCTACTGGTTCCCCAAGGCTTTTGGTTTCAAGCTCTATGACCCGTTGGGCCGCGCCGCGTTCTGGTGCTGGCTGGCAGGCTTCTACTTTGCCTTCATGCCCTCCTACTTCCTCGGCTTCATGGGCATGACCCGGCGCCTGAACCACTTCAACGTGCCGGAATGGCGCCCCTTCCTGTTACTGGAAATGGTTGGTGTGCTGATCATTCTCTGTGGCGTGGCCTGCCAAGTCATGCAACTGGTCGTGAGCATTCGCAAGCGCCACGAAAACCGCGACCACACCGGTGACCCGTGGGACGGACGCACACTGGAATGGGCTACCGCGTCGCCGCCGCCGTTCTACAACTTCGCCGAGCAGCCGGTGGTCCACGGTATCGACGCGTACTGGGGAATGAAGGAGCGTGGCGTCAAGACACTGATCGAGGCGGATTTCCGCAAGATTCACATGCCCTGCAACACCAGCCTGGGCGTGGTGATCGGCGTGCTCAGCACCGTCCTGGGCTTCGCCTTGGTGTGGCACATCTGGTGGCTGGTGATTACCAGCCTGCTTGCCACAGTCGCAGCCTTGGTCGTACGTAGCTACGACCAGCATACCGAGTACTACGTCACGGCCGAGGAAGTCGAGCGCGTAGAAACCGAACGGCGCCAACTGATGGCGGAGGCCTGAACCATGTCGCATATCGTTCTGAATGAGTCTGCCCATCAGCAGGAGCAAGGGTATGAAGATGCCGGCTCTCTGAGCCTGTTCGGCTTCTGGATTTACCTGATGACCGACTGCATTTTGTTCGCCACGTTGTTCGCCACTTATGCCGTCCTGGGCCAGGCGGTGGCCGGTGGGCCCAGCGCAGCGGACATCTTCGAACTGCCCTACGTGCTTGCAGAAACTTTTCTCTTGCTGTTCAGCAGCATTACGTATGGCTACGCCATGCTGGCCAACCATCGCAAAGACAAACGTCGAGTGCTGCAGTGGCTGGGCATCACCTTTGTGCTAGGCCTGGGGTTCATCGCCATGGAGATCAACGAGTTCCATCACTTGATCGCCGAAGGCTACGGCCCGCAACGCAGTGCATTCCTCACCGGGTTCTTCACGCTGGTCGGCACCCATGGCCTGCATGTGCTGGTTGGCTTGGTGTGGATGGCCCTGCTGATGATTCAAGTGCAACAGCGCGGCCTGTGCTGCGTCAACTCCACACGCCTTAGTTGCCTCAGCCTGTTCTGGCACTTTCTCGACATCGTGTGGGTATGCGTCTTTACCGTCGTCTACCTGTTCGGGGTGATCTGATGAGCAGCGAAAGCCAGGTTCACAGCAGCGCCGGGGCCAGCCAATCCAGCCACAAGACTTACAACATCGGCTTCGTGCTGGCCGCATTGTTGACGCTGATTCCGTTCGCTCTGGCCCTGTATCCCAGCCTCCCGCGCAGTATCACCTTCTTGCTGATATTGACCTGCGCAGTGATCCAGATCCTCGTGCACATGGTGTTCTTCCTGCACCTGACTACCGCACGCGAGCAACGCTGGAGCTTGGTAGCACTGGTGTTTACGGCCGTGATCATCGTACTGCTGGTGGGGCTCTCGCTGTGGATCATGTACTACGTGCATTACAACATGCTGGGTTTGTGAAATCCGATCGACATTCGGCGCCTCATTGACGTCCAAGCACAGTGACCTGCTTATCAATCCAGGGCAACCAAGGAGGCTAACCGCCAATGAATGATCGACTCATTGCATTGTTCACCGACACCACCGTATTCGGTATCTCCATTCTCAATGTGCTTGTAGCACTGTGCGTGGCACTGCTCACGTTTCTGGTGGCCCGCGCTGCCATCAGTTTTCTGTTGCACCGGGTCCGGCGCTGGTCCGAGCACGATGGCGCGTTGAGCCAGGTACTGGCCAAAGTAATGTCAGGTACCAGCAACTTTTTGCTGTTCCTCGCCTCGTTGCTGGTGGGCCTGAGTATGCTCGACCTGCCAGAACGCTGGCTGACTCGGGTCAGCAGCCTGTGGTTCGTGGTTGCCGCATTGCAGATCGGCCTGTGGGCCAACCGCGCCATTGGCCTGGGGTTGAGCCGCTATTTCGCCCGCCATAATGCTACCGGCCTGAACCAAGGCAGTGCCTTGGCCACCCTTTCGGCCTGGGGCGCGCGGGTGCTGCTATGGTCCGTGGTGCTTCTGGCAATGCTGTCGAACCTGGGGGTGAACATCACCGCTTTTGTCGCCAGTCTGGGCGTGGGCGGCATCGCGGTAGCCTTGGCCGTGCAAAACATCCTCGGCGATCTGTTCGCCTCGCTGTCGATTGCGGTGGACAAGCCCTTCGAGGTCGGCGACTTCATCGTCATCGGGCCGCTGGCTGGCACCGTCGAGCACGTTGGCCTCAAGACCACGCGCATCCGTAGCCTCGGTGGCGAGCAGATCGTGATGGCCAACGCCAGCATGATCAGCAGCACGATCCAGAACTACAAGCGCCTGCAAGAACGGCGGATCGTGTTTGAATTCGGCCTCTCTTATGACACGCCTACCGAGGCGGTGAAAAAAGCGCCGGCCATCGTCGAAGAAGCCATCAAAGACCAACAGCAGGTACGCTTCGACCGCGCACATCTGCGCGGCTTCGGCAAGGAAGCGCTGGAGTTCGAATGTGTCTATATCGTCAAGGACCCAGGCTACAACCTGTACATGGATATTCAACAGGCCATCAATTTTCGGCTCCTGGAGCGCTTCTCCACGATAGGGGCCAAATTCGCCGTGCCGGTACGCGCAATCAAAGTCACCGCCTTGCCAGAGGAAGCCAACCGGTTGGGGCAAGGCCGTGAGGGGCGAGGCCTCAGAGGCGCTTGAACAAGGGCATGAGGGGCATCTCGCCCCCCTTGCCCACGGCCTGACTCAAGGCTGTTGATAATGGCCGGGCGAAGTGCCCGGTTCATGATCGTGCTCCTGCCGCTGCACTTGTACGTCCGTGAAAGAGGACGCTTCGTTGCGGTGCAAACCTTGCAGGTACTCGCGCGCAGCCTCGCGGCTAAGGTCTTCTTCGTCACTGCGGAACTCGCAAGTGCCGGGCTGGTTGTCGAGGATGTAGCTGATCAAATACAAATACTTGGCCATCGCTGGGTTCTCCGAGGCTTGCAGACGGGGACGACTCATTGGGTTGATCCAGGCTTGAGCGTTGGCGTTCAGCAGGGCTGACGACTGGCTCTAGCTTGATGCTTTGGGTGCCATCTGTCGTTTCAATCGATCGTTACAGCACTGGCGTTTTCCCAACTGTACCCATTACTGGAAGCGAGGTACTTGAAATGGCAACGGTACAAGACAATCTGCTGGACTGGCTGCGCGACGCACATGCCATGGAGCAACAGGCCGAGAGCATGCTCAAGGGCCAGGCCGAACGTCTCGAACATTACCCCGAGCTCAAGGGGCGTATCGTTCAGCACATCGAAGAAACCCAAGGGCAACAACGCCTGCTGCTCGGGTGCATCGAGCGATTGGGGGGTAGCACTTCCACGCTCAAGGACCTTGCCGGCAAGCTCATGGCGTTCGGCCAGGCTGTCGGTGGCATGGTCATGAGCGATGAAGTGGTCAAGGGCGCCATGTCTGGCTATGTATTCGAAAACATGGAGATCGCGTCGTACACGGTATTGATAGAGGCGGCCGAAGCGGCCGGTGACACCGCCACCGCGCAAGCCTGCAGGTCCATACTCAAGGAAGAAGAAGCGATGGCTCAGTGGCTCAAGGACCACCTTCCGGAAATTACCCGTGCGTTCCTGGCCCGGTCTGCCAACCCGGACACCGAGGCTAAACGCTAGAATGAGGCCCGCAGCGGACACCCTCCGCTGCGGGTATTTTCAGGCCGGCTGGTCGCCGTTGACCTTGCCCAGTTCAGCGCCGGTCAAGGGTTGTGCTTCGGGATTGGACTGAGTTCTGACTTTCATGGCATCGGCAGCCGCAGCCGAAGCCTGGTCAAGCTGCACACTTGCCATGCCATCGCCGCCATCCACGGCAGGTTCGGGCTGGTCGACGTAATTCCAATCCGGTCCCTCATTCCACGACCCCCGCATTTCTGCCCCATGAGACATATTGAAGTAGGTGCGGTTGAAGGCCGGATCACCGGGCAGCTTGCCCTGCGGGAAGTTCGGTTGAATCGAGTGCAGGGCCTTTTCGAACGACATCTGGTGGGCGATTTCCCGGCTCATCAAAAAGCCGAGGGCATCCTTGATACCGGGGTCATCGGTGACATTGATCAGTCGCTCGTAAACGATCTTCGCCCTGGCCTCGGCGGCAATGTTTGAACGCAGGTCGGCAGTAGGTTCGCCGATGGTGTCTATGTAGGCGGCCGTCCAGGGGATGCCGCCAGAGTTCACCAGGGCCGCACCACCGCCATACAGCAAGCTGGTGATATGCGAGTCGTTGCCGGCGCCGGTCAGCGAGCGATACAGCTCACCTTCCGCTTCAGCCCCCTCGGCCAGGCGCCCCTTGGCCCCCTTGTTGAGCATGACCACGATCGAGCCAATAATCTCCAAGTGGCTCAACTCTTCCGTGGCAATGTCGAACAGCATGTCCTTGCGCCCTGGGTCGTCCTCCGTCACCGCCTGAGTAAAGTAGCGCATGGCCGCAGCCAGTTCGCCCTGCGGGCCACCGAATTGTTCCAGCAGCAGGTTGGCCAGCCCAGAGTTGGGCTCGGCGACCCGCACGGTATATTGCAATCGCTTGTTGTGCATGAACATTGGCAAAATCCTCATCAGCTCGCCGGGGCGGCCAGAGCCGCCCCGGTCGATTCAACGGTGATCAGCGATTGTCATCGCTCTTGCGCCCGCCGCCATGGCTGTGCTGGCCGCCTTTGCGGCCTGCTTCCGAGGCTTTTTCCGGGTCGTTGGCAAAATTGCCACCGGAGGCCTGGCCACCTTTCTGGCCTGCTTCGGATGCACGCTCAGGGTCGTTCTTGAAGTTGCCGCCTGATGCTTGACCACCTTTGTGACCCGCTTCGGATGCACGTTCAGGATCGTTCTTGAAATTGCCGCCCGACATCTGGCCACCTTTATGACCTGCTTCGGATGCTTTTTCCCGGTCATTGGCAAAGTTGCCTGGGTTGGTGTTGGCGTTGCCGCCCTGGTTGCTACGGTCGTTGTCTTGGTTGTTAGCCATGATCTTTCACCTCATGTCGTTAACACAGGATGTTCTGTGTTCACTAATGACCTGCAGCAATGGCTTGTAGGTGAAAGAAATTTTGCGATCCCTGACGAAACGCTCGAAGGTATTGAGCACAAAATATTCGGGCAAGATAAGCCGTAGCTTTATTAATCGGTGGGCATTTCAGCGCTCGGCTGTCGAGTAAGCATGAGCCGTATCAGGGCGTCGTTGTCGACCGGTTTGCTGAGCAGGAAACCTTGTACTTCATGGCACTGATCATCGCTGAGCAGGGCCAGTTGCTCGGCAGTTTCAACGCCCTCGGCGGTTACCGTCATGCCCATGGCATTGCCCAGATTGATGATGGCCTGAACCACGCTGCGGTCACTCACGCTCTTACCTAAGGATTGAACGAAACGTTTGTCGATCTTGATGCTGTCGAACGGGTAAGTTCGCAGATAGCCCAGCGAAGAGTAACCGGTGCCGAAGTCATCCATGTTCAGCCGAACGCCCAGCTCCTTCAGCGCGTTCATGGTCTGCAAGGCCCCCTCGAGGTCATTGAGCATCACGTTTTCGGTGATCTCCTGTTCCAGGCGGTGGGCAGGCAACCCTGCCTGGCGCAGCGCCTCGGCGACATCACGTACCACTCACTACGGCTGAACTGCGCGGGTGACATGTTGACCGAGACCATGATTGCCACTGGCCAGGCCTTGGCCTTGGCGCAAGCGTCGTGGATCACCCAGTTGCCCAACTGCACGATCAGGTCGGATTCCTCGGCCAACGCAATAAAGCGATCAGGGCGTAACAAACCTTGACGCGGATGCTGCCAACGCACCAGCGCTTCTACCGAGGCGACCGTTGTGCCATCGACCTTGTAGCGCGGCTGGAAATGCAATACGAGCTCATCACGGCCAATGCCTTCGCGCAATTCGCGTTCAAGCACGCGCTTTTCCAGCAGCGCCTCGTTCATCTGCGCAGAGAAATAACGCCAGGTGTGTTTGCCAGCAGACTTGGCGCTGTACAGCGCAATGTCTGCGTATCGGATCAGGTCACTGGGGGTCCCCGGGTACTCCGCTGAGAGTGCCACACCCAGGCTGACCCCGACCTGCACGGAATGGCCCTCAGCCAGTATGGGTTGTTGCAACGACTCCACGACGCGAGCACAAAAGCGGTCCATGTCGACGCGCTGCCCGGGGCGCGAGAGCACGATGATGAATTCGTCGCCCCCCAAACGTGCTACCAAGTCAGTGTCGCGCGTTATCTCACCCAGGCGCCTCGCCACTTCGATCAGCACAGCGTCACCGGCCGGGTGGCCCAAGCTGTCATTGATGGGCTTGAAATTGTCGAGGTCCAGCAAGATCAGCGCGATGGCTTGGGGCACAGCGCCTTGCCCCGCTTGTTCCAGGAATCGAAAGAGCTTGTTGCGGTTTGGCAACCCCGAGGGCGTCGTGAAGCGACAGGTGTTGTATCTGTGCATGGGCGGCAACCTCGTCGGTGATATCGCTGCTGGTGCCACGAAACCCTTTGCAGACACCACGATCGAAACTTGCCCGTGCCGCAATGCGGCAAATACGCTGCTGCCCCAGGTAATCATGATACTGGCAGCGCAAGCTGCCCGTAGCGTGGCTGGCAGCCAGGCCGTGCAGCCAGTTTTCAAGCTGCGCGGTGTCGCAATCGAGCAGCTCGGTAATCGGTCGATGCAGCCAAGCGTCTGCCTTGTGCCCGGTGAGTTCAGCGAACCGCGCCGACAGATAGCTCAGGTGCAAGTCGGCATCGGTTTCCCAGATCCAGTCGGATGACGCTTCGGCCACAGCCCTAAACCGCTCCTCGCTGGTCTCGAGCGCCGCTTTGGACGCCGCGAGTTGTTCATGGCTGCGGTCCATGCCCGTGCTGGCGCGGATGGCATAACGGGCAAACAGCGTCATCAATAAGCCAATGAGCACTCCCGCCAAGGCCAGCGCAGGCACCACGGTGGACACCAGCTCACTGCCCGGGCGTTCGATGTGCCACGTCAGCGTATGACCACTGCCTTCCAGCGCCAGCCTACCCTTCGCCCCGTCGGCGGCCATGCGATCCGAGACGGCAAAGCCAGACAGGCCAGCAGCACGGCCCAAGGGCTCGAGCAGGCTGGCATCGAGACGCCGGACAAATACCAGTACCGCACTGGGCGCCGGTAGATGATGTGGCATCGAGGGCGGCTGGATGACCGCAGCCGTATACAGTGCCGGCTGCCCACCAAACTGGAAATAGCCTGAAGTGGCTTGTTGCTTGGCAGCAACCTGCCGCGCCTGGCTGAGGATCAGGTCAGCCTGGGGGCTGTAGTGGGCGAATGATGCATCGCTCAATTGGCCATCGACCATGGCGTAGCGGCTGCCGTCATCATCGAGTACGAACACGCCCACATAACCGTCAGCGGTAAACAGCGTGGGGCCAACGTTATCTTCATCATAAGCCCACTGCACATCCACCCCGCGGCCTAGATGGTCAAATGCAGATTGCCAGATGGCGTGGGTAAGGACATAGCTGCGCTCATTTTTTTGTAGCTGGGCCATTGCAGACTCAGCATGAAAACGGCTTTGCGCCATTTCGCGTTGATCAAGTGACCCGGCAATCCGGTAGAGAGCCCCCAACCCGACAATCAGTACCACCATCAACAGGCCGGTAAACACGACAATCAGTTGCCGGACCACGTGGCTGCGCGTCGACAGATCATTGTCAGAAATTGGGTCCATTCAGTCACCATCACCAGGGAGTCTTTCCATTGACTGCCCGACCAAGAAGAACGATCGGTAAAAATGACAACCGGTGGCCTGCGCGTTGCACATGCCCACCGTGGAGGTCGGCAACCGTTGAATTGCCGAACAATCAGATGGAACAGCCAGGGCATAACGGCTGCCTAATGGAAGGCAAACCTACTGCATAGGAGCCACCCCATGGTAGCCCCCAACGAACACGACCCGTATGTCGATGATGTCCCTGAGAACCCAGGTGAACCCGCGCCCAAGCCCGACCCTGGCCAACAGGCTCCCGATTGGCCTGACGATCAGGTGCCCCCCGAAGAGCAATCCGATGGCTGATGCGCTTGGGCAATGCCCACGCCATAACCCATTGAAGCCAGGCAGAGGTGTCAGCCATGATCGATAAAGCAACGGGTATGAAGCCAGGGGAACGCTATTGCGTCGAGAACGTTGAACGTGCGCATCAATTTGCAGGCTTTTTTCTGGACGGCAAGTATTATCTGGGGCCCGAACTGCTGAACGCCGTTGGCTGGCTCGACGGGCAGCGGTTCATCTATGACAGCCTGGATGCCGAGAGTGAACCGGTTTTCCCCGATCGGGTTGCCGGTCGCATTGAAAACCTCACGTTGAAGCTGGTCGACGGGACGTCACTCGAACTGTCGCGAATCGAGGCTGATGTGCCTGCTTCCAGTGTGGACGATGAATTGCCGGAGGCTGATCAACCCTTGAGCGAGCCAAACGGCAAAACGTTCACGGGACCACTGCGTGGAAAAGTGGTGGTTATCACCGGTGCATCCAGTGGCATCGGCCGCGCTGCAGCGCATGCGTTTGCCTGCAAAGGGGCACGCCTGGTCCTCGCTGCACGCGATGAAAACGCCCTGTTCGAAGTACTCGATGAATGCACCGAGTGCGGTACCGATGCCGTTGCGGTGACCACCGACGTTACCCGAAGCGCGGATATGCAGGCGTTGGCAGCGCGCGCCGCCGAATTCGGCAAAGGCCGCATCGATATATGGATCAACAATGCAGGTGTGGGTGCCGTGGGGCGTTTCGACCAAACACCCCTTGAAGCCCACGAGCAAGTGATTCAGACCGATCTGATCGGCTACTTGCGCGGCGCCTACGTAGCCTTGCCTTACTTCAAGGCGCAGCGAAGCGGCATCTTGATCAATACCTTGTCGCTGGGAAGCTGGGTCGCTCAACCCTATGCGGCTGCTTATTCCGCCAGCAAGTTTGGCTTGCGTGGCCTGACCGAAGCCCTGCGCGGCGAGCTCGCCGAGTTTGCAGATATTCATGTCTGCGATATCTACCCCGCCGTGATGGATACCCCGGGGTTTCGTGACGGTGGCAACTACACCGGCCATGCACTCAAGCCGCCAGGGCCAATCTATGACCCCGAGCGCGTAGCCAAGGCGATGGTGAACTGTGCGATCACACCGAGGGCTTCCACGACGGTGGGAAGCGCAGCCCGCGTAGCGCACCTGGCCAGCTATATCGTTCCACGGCTTGGCCATATGGCAGGCTGGCTGGCGCGTCTCGGATTGAGCCGCAGCCCCGCCGCCGGTGTTTCATCGGGAAACCTGTTCGCCCCGCCAAGCGGCGAGCGCCAGGTACATGGCGGATGGCGTGAAGGCCAGCAAAAAGCACCCGTATTAGTGGGTGTCGCCGTGTCGTTGCTGGTGGGCGCCTGCGCCTGCGCACTGCTGCGCAACCGCACTGAACGATAACGCCCATTGACTCTCACGCGTCTCGGCCCGGCGAGACGCGCACTGCCCTGGAACACGTCTCATGCACGCAATCCAAGCCTTCCGCGCTGTCCTTCCTGTTGCCTGCAGCCTGTTTGTCTGGGGCTGCAGCAGTGTCGCCACGCAGTCCCCCGTAGAGGCACCTGGAAGGCCGGAAACCGCTGGCACCCAGCTGCTTGAAGCAGGCGCTGGGTTGCTTCAGGCCAAGCCCCCGATCGATGCCCTCAATGCCTACCTCAACGGGTTTCATTTCTATAATGGCCAGCCAGACGCACAAATGGAGGCTCATCATTACTGCGCTGTCCTCAACGAGGATGTCATTCAATGCGTGATCTACGATGGCACCACCAAAGACGCGAAGATCATGGGCGTGGAGTACATCATCGATGCCAGCCTGTTCGCCAAACTGCCTGCTGCTGAAAAGGCCATGTGGCACAGCCACGGTTATGAAGTGTCATCCGGGCAGTTGAGCGCACCCAACATCCCTGCAAGCGCCGAACACGCTTTGATGGCGCGGCTGGCCCATACGTATGGCAAGACCTGGCATACCTGGCATACCGATCAGGACAAGCGCCTGCCCTTGGGTGTGCCGCAATTGATGATGGGGTTCACCGCAGATGGGCAGGCCGACCCAGCCATGGTTCGGCAACGTAACCAGCGACTGCAGCTGGATACTCGCAGGAGCAAGGCCCAACGAGCGGATATACCGATCCCCCCTGTCGACCCCGCAGCCAACGGCTGGGAGCATGGCACAATCATTCAGCTCACTGACCCGACCGGCCAGCATGTGCATAGCCCTGCCGCGTCCCCGACGCCAAACGATGCCAACAGCCGCTCAAGTCCTTGAGCCGTGTCAGGCGATCAGTGCCGGTAGCTCTCGTGCCAGCAGTGCGGCAGCAGCGGGCTTGAGCAGGGACGGTGCCAATTTGTCGCGCTGTACCCATTTACACGCCACGATCTCGTTTTGCGGCTCAGGGTGGTCTCGCTCATTGATCTGCATCGTGAAGATGTGATGAACAATATCGCCCGCACGAAGGGTACACAGCGGGACCAGGCGCTCCCGGCAAATGCCAGTTTCCTCTTGGAGTTCGCGAATGGCTGCATTCAACGGGGCCTCGTGCGGCTTGAGGCCGCCCCCTGGAAAATTCCATTTGCGCGATTTGCGGCGCACCAGCAATACCCTGGCCCCGCGAAAGCACAACACTGTTGCTCTTGATCTGAGCTTGCCTGGCTTGGACATGCCCACCTCCTTTCACCATTCTCATATTACGATGGACTGGTTCCTCACCGCGCAGGTTCAAGCCAATAGCGTGTTGACGTTGTCTAATACCTTTATGCCAAAGCTTTTGAGCGCAACACATTGCCGACTTTATCTTTAGTGCAACTCATCGGCAAATGTCCACATCACCCGAGACAATCGCGCCGCGCCTACCGTCCTAGTTGAACACAGACTTTCCTGTGTGCTGACATGAGGTGAAAGATCATGGCTAACAATCAAAGTAACCGTGGCAATCAAGGCGGCACTGCTCAAAACAACCCAGGCAATTTCGCAAATGATCGGGAGAAGGCGTCCGAGGCCGGGCGCAAAGGGGGGCAAGCTTCAGGCGGCAATTTCGCCAATGACCGTGAACGTGCATCCGAAGCCGGCCGCGTTGGCGGCCAGCACAGCCACGGTGGTGGTCGCAAGAGTGAATAACCTCGCGTGACCGAGGCCAGGTCAGCATGCTGACCTGGCTTCACACTGGCATGGCTGATCAGCTCGGGTCGTTGGCGTGGGCTGATCAGTGCCCTCTCTCATCGACGCGCTGGAGCCTTGTAATTAAATAGGCACGCTCTTCTTTCCTGCGCTGCTAGATCGCAAGCTGGCACGGGACGCTTGGACCGGGCAAATGGAAGGCCCCGCGCAACAACCCGTTCAAGCAGGCAATTTACTGCATGCTTTCACCACGGTGAGCGAACGGCGCCCGTCATGCAAACTCCTTGCAGCAATCTCTGCTGGCGATTCAGCCGTGTTTTTGCAGCGCGTCTATCAATTGCGCCTTGGACATGCTCGAGCGCCCCTTGATGTTTTTGATGCAGGCTTCCTTCATCAGGCTTTCCTTGGTCTGGGTTTGCAGCGAAGATCCCGATGTGCGTGGGTGGCCCTCTCGGGTTTTAGCTGCGCGCCTGGCCGAATCGGAGCGCGCTGTTTTCTTCTCGCTCGCCGGCGTCTGCTTGCCCGAACCGCCCTTTTTCTCTCCGCCACCGGAGTGTTTGTTGACAGTGGCCCAAGCGCGGGACTCTGCTTCATCTTTGGAAACGCCTTTGTGCTCATAGCTTTCTTCGATGTGTTCAGCTTTGCGTTTTTGCTTCTCGGTGTATTTGTCTTTGTCTCCACGGGGCATGACCGTCACTCCTGAAAGGCTCTAAGTGAACGGTTGAACACC
>NZ_JABMCW010000079.1:0-19063 GCF_013179705.1 Pseudomonas sp. CM25
CATGCAGGTCGTCGACGGTATACAGGTACACGTCGTCCAGCTCGCCGACTTCTGATTCGATATCGCGTGGCACGGCGATGTCGACCATGAAGATCGGCTTGTGCCGGCGCTGCTTCAGCGCGCTCTCGACCGCGCCCTTGCCCAGAATCGGCAGCTGGCTGGCGGTGGAGCTGATGACGATGTCGCTGTTGGCCAGTTCCTGGGGGATGTCGGCCAGCAACACGGCGTGAGCGCCGAACTGTTCGGCCAGGATACTGGCCCGCTCCAGGGTGCGGTTAGCCACGACGATGCGGCGCACGCCCTGCTCGTGCAGATGACGAGCGACCAGGGTAATGGTTTCGCCGGCGCCGATCAGCAGCGCCTGGCTGCGACCGAGGTCGCTGAAGATCTGCTTGGCCAGGCTGACCGCGGCAAACGCCACCGACACCGGGTTTTCGCCGATCGCGGTGTCGGTGCGCACCTGCTTGGCAGCGCTGAAGGTGGCCTGGAACAGGCGCCCGAGCAAAGGGCCGACAGTGCCGGCCTCGCGCGCAACGGCGTAGGCGGACTTCATCTGGCCAAGGATCTGCGGCTCGCCGAGTACCAGCGAGTCCAGGCCCGAGGCCACCCGCATCATGTGCCGGACGGCATCGTGCTCCTCGTGGACGTAGGCGCTGGCGCGCAGCTCGTCCAGGCTGAGCCGATGATAGTCGGCCAGCCATTGCAGCACGGCGTCGGCGGACAGGTGGTCCTGCTCTATATAGAGCTCGCTGCGGTTGCAGGTCGACAGGATCGCCGCTTCGCGGCTGGATGTCAGTCGGCAGAGCTGCTGCAGGGCGTCTACCAGCTGCTCTGGGGTAAACGCCACGCGCTCGCGTACGTCTACCGAGGCAGTCTTATGGTTGATACCAAGTGCAAGAAAGGCCATGCAAGGTCGCTGGTTGTGACGGGAAGCCGATAATTGTCCTCTTTCGCAGGTTTTAGAACAACCACCGTTCGCTATTGCGCTGATAGTCAGGTGGTGCCTCTCAAGGTGTTCGTCCTGGGACCTCTTCGCCGGTGAGATCGAGCGCCGCCCACGCGGCGCTCGATTTCACCGGCGACAAAGCTGTTGTGGCGGACACCCGGCACAGCCGCCCCGTTACGGAACCCTTCCCCCCCTCAAAGGTCGCAATTAACCAGCCACAGCACAGGTGGGTTTGCCCCCGCGCTTGTGTCATCATGCCCCCACCGCCGGTGAGTCCTCCTATAAGCCTTTCTATGAACAGACCATACGCACTGCTGCTTGCCTTCGCCCTGCTCCAGGGCTGCCAGAGCCTGGCCCCGCAAACGGCCGAGCCTCCCGTTGCCGAAGCCGGCAAGAGCGAGGCGGACAAGCCCGTGGTGTATGGCTCGTTCAAGCCCGATACATTCTATAGCCTGCTGGTGGCGGAGCTGGCCGGCCAGCGCAACCGCTTCGACATCGCCCTGGCCAACTACACCGACCAAGCGGCAAAAACCCAGGACCCCGGGGTTTCCGAACGTGCCTACCGTATCGCCGAATACCTCGGCGCCGACGAGCCGGCGCTGGACAACGCACTGGTCTGGGCCCGCAACGACCCGCAGAACCTGGACGCCCAGCGCGCCGCCGCCATCCAGCTGGCCCGTGCTGGCCGCTATGACGACTCCATGGCCTACATGGAAAAGGTGCTGCAAGGCCAGGGCGACACCCATTTCGACTTCCTCGCCCTCTCCGCCGCCGAAACCGACCAGAGCACCCGCGACGGCCTGCTGCAAAGCTTCGAGCGGCTGCTGGTGAAGTACCCGGACAACAGCCAGCTGGTATTCGGCAAGGCTCTGCTGCTGAACCAGGACGGCAAGGCCGAACAGGCCCTGGAACTGCTGGAATCGCACCCGCCGCAAAACGGCGAGATCGCCCCGATCCTGCTGCGTGCGCGCCTGCTGCAGACCCTTGACCGCGGCCCGGAGGCCCTGCCATTGCTGCGCGGGGCCATTCGCGACAACCCGGACGACAAGCGTCTGCGCCTGACCTACGCGCGCACCCTGGTCGAACAGGACCGCATCGCCGACGCCAAGGGCGAGTTCCTCAGCCTGGTCCAGCAATACCCCGATGATGACGAGCTGCGCTACTCCCTGGCACTGGTATGCCTGGAGAACAAGGACTGGGACGAAGCCGAAGGCTATCTGCAGGAACTGATCGAACGCGACAGCAACGTCGATGCCGCGCACCTGAACCTGGGCCGCATCCACGAAGAGCGTCACGACCCTGCTGGCGCCCTGCGTGAATACGCCCTGGTCGGCCCAGGCCCCGACTACCTCCCAGCCCAGCTGCGCCAGGCCGACATCCTGATTGCCAACGGCCGCGGCAGCGAAGCCTCGCGGCTGCTCGCCGAGGCCCGCGAAGCCCAGCCGGACTACGCTATCCAGCTGTTCCTGATCGAATCGGAAAGCTACAGCAACAACAACAAGGACGCCCAGGCCAACCAGGTGCTGCAGCAAGCCATTCAGCGCTACCCGGACGACCTCAACCTGCTGTACACCCGCGCCATGCTGGCCGAAAAGCGCGATGACCTGGCGCAGATGGAAAAAGACCTGCGCTCCATCATCACCCGCGAGCCGGAAAATGCCATGGCCCTGAACGCCCTGGGCTACACCCTGGCCGACCGCACCACCCGCTATGCCGAAGCCAAGGCGCTGATCGACAAGGCCCACCAGTTGACCCCGGACGACCCGGCGGTACTCGACAGCCTGGGCTGGGTCAACTACCGCCAAGGCAACCTCGACGCGGCTGAAAGCTACCTGCGCCAGGCCTTTGCCAGCTTCCCCGACCACGAGGTGGCCGCCCACCTGGGGGAAGTGCTATGGGCCAACGGCAAGCGCCGCGAAGCCCGCCAGGTCTGGGCCAAGGGCTTCGACGCCCAGGCCGACAGCCCCATCCTGCGCAAGACCATCCTGCGCCTGACCGGATCCGAGACCCTTTAACGCCATGTTCCTGCGCCATTGCATTACCTTCACCCTGATCGCCCTGCTGGCCGGCTGCGCCGGCTTCGGTAGCCGCGAGGCCCTGCAGGGCCACGGCGACCCGCAACAGTGGCGCGCCCATAAAGAACAACTGAGCAGCCTGGACGGCTGGCAGATCAACGGCAAGGTCGGCATCCGCGCCCCGCGCGACTCCGGCAGCGGCACGCTGTTCTGGCTGCAACGCCAGGACTACTACGACATTCGCCTGGCCGGCCCGCTGGGCCGTGGTGCTGCACGCCTGACCGGTCGCCCCGGCGGCGTGGTGCTGGAAGTGGCCAACCAGGGCCGCTACGAGGCCACCAGCCCGGAAGCCCTGCTGGAAGAGCAGCTGGGCTGGAACCTGCCGGTCTCGCACCTGGTCTGGTGGGTGCGCGGCCTGCCCGCCCCTGACAGCAAGAGCAAGCTGACCCTGGACGGTGACAGCCGCCTGGCCAGCCTGGACCAGGATGGCTGGCAGGTGCAGTACCTGAGCTATACCGAGCAGAACGGTTACTGGCTGCCGGAACGCCTGAAGCTGCACGGCAAGGACCTGGACGTGACCCTGGTAGTGAAAGACTGGCAGCCGCGCCAGCTGGGGCACTGATTGCATGCACACACTTACCCTGCCCGCCCCGGCCAAGCTCAACCTGTGGCTGCACATCATTGGCCGCCGCCCAGACGGCTACCACGAGCTGGAAACTGTGTTCCAGTTTCTCGATCACGGCGACGAACTGAGCTTCGCCTTGCGTGACGACGGCGTCATTCGCCTGCACACCGAGATCGACACGGTTCCCCACGACAGCAACCTGATCGTGCGCGCAGCGCGCCAGCTGCAGGCGCAATCGGGCACCACGCTGGGCGCCGACATCTGGCTGAGCAAGGTATTGCCAATGGGCGGCGGTATCGGCGGCGGCAGCTCGGATGCCGCCACCACCCTGCTGGGCCTTGCCCATCTGTGGCAGCTGGACTGGGACGAAGACCGCCTGGCCGCGCTGGGCCTGGGCCTTGGCGCCGATGTGCCGGTATTCGTGCGCGGCCATGCGGCGTTCGCCCAGGGTGTGGGCGAGCAACTGACCCCGGTCGATCCCGCAGAGCCCTGGTATGTCGTGCTGGTGCCGCAAGTGTCTGTCAGCACAGTAGAAATTTTTTCACATCCACAGTTGACACGTGATTCGCTCCCCCTTAAGATGCGCCCCGTTCCCGAGGGAAACAGTCGAAATGACTGCCAACCGGTGGTAGAGCAGAATTACCCAGAAGTTCGCAATGCGTTGAATTCGCTGGGAAAATTCACTGAAGCTCGGCTAACCGGAACTGGAAGTTGTGTGTTTGGGGCCTTCCCAAGCAAAGCCGAAGCTGATAAAGTTCTGGCCCTTCTTTCAGCGACCCAAACAGGGTTTGTGGCGAAAGGAAGCAATATTTCGATGTTGCATCGCAAGCTGCAAAGTCTGGTCAAGAAGTCGAGCGCATAAGCGTTCGCAGCAACAGATACAGGGGCGTCGCCAAGCGGTAAGGCAGCAGGTTTTGATCCTGCCATGCGTTGGTTCGAATCCAGCCGCCCCTGCCATTTTCCTTATACTCATCCAGGTATACCCTCAGCCTTCAGGTACTGCGCGTGTCCAAGATGATGGTCTTTACGGGGAACGCTAACCCCGATCTGGCTCGGCGTGTCGTACGTCAGCTGCATATCCCTCTCGGTGACGTCTCTGTCGGTAAATTCTCCGACGGCGAGATCAGCACTGAGATCAATGAAAATGTCCGCGGTAAAGACGTCTTCATTATTCAGCCGACTTGTGCCCCGACCAACGATAACCTGATGGAACTGGTAGTGATGGCAGACGCCTTCCGCCGCTCCTCAGCATCCCGAATCACCGCCGTGATTCCTTACTTCGGATACGCCCGCCAGGACCGCCGTCCGCGTTCGGCACGTGTAGCCATCAGCGCCAAAGTTGTCGCTGACATGCTCACTGTCGTAGGTATCGACCGTGTACTCACCGTCGACCTGCACGCTGACCAGATCCAGGGTTTCTTCGATATCCCGGTCGACAACATCTACGGCTCGCCCGTACTGGTCGACGATATCGAGGACCAGCGTTTCGAGAACCTGATGATCGTCTCCCCGGACATCGGTGGTGTCGTGCGCGCACGCGCCGTCGCCAAGTCCCTGGGTGTCGATCTGGGTATCATCGACAAGCGCCGCGAAAAGGCTAACCACTCCGAGGTTATGCATATCATCGGCGACGTCGAAGGGCGCACCTGCATCCTGGTAGACGACATGGTCGACACCGCCGGCACCTTGTGCCACGCGGCCAAAGCCCTGAAAGAACATGGCGCTGCAAAGGTTTATGCCTACTGCACGCACCCTGTGCTGTCGGGCCGCGCGATCGAGAACATCGAGAAGTCGGTACTGGACGAGCTGGTGGTGACCAACACCGTTCCGCTGTCCGCCGCTGCTCAGGCCTGTGACCGTATCCGCCAGCTGGATATCGCACCGGTTGTCGCTGAAGCGGTACGCCGCATCAGCAATGAAGAATCAATCAGTGCGATGTTCCGCTAAGCGGAACCCGTATTGATGTGAAGCGCCCCGCCCCAACACGTGTTGGGGCGGGGCTTTTTTGCCATCCCCGTTGGCGCTGGTCGCAAACGCCCTCGGGGGGCTATTTTGGAGAAACAAAATGACTGATTTCATTCTGAACGCACAAGCGCGTACTGACCTGGGGAAAGGTGCGAGCCGCCGCCTGCGTCACGCGCTGAGCATCCCGGCCGTTGTATACGGTGGCGATAAAGAAGCCCAATCCCTGACCATCGTGGCCAAGGAAATCGCCAAGCTGTTCGAAAACGAAGCTGCCTTCAGCCACGTTATCGAACTGAACGTTGACGGCGCCAAGCAGAACGTCGTGGTCAAGGCCATGCAGCGTCACCCGGCCAAAGGCTTCATCATGCACGCCGACTTCGTTCGCGTCGTTGCTGGCCAGAAGCTGACCGCTGTTGTTCCAGTGCACTTCATCAACGAAGAAGCCCCGGTCAAGAAAGGCGGCGAGATCTCGCACGTTGAATCGCAGATCGAAGTTTCCTGCGAAGCCAAAGACCTGCCTGAGTTCATCGAAGTTGACCTGGCCAACGCCGAAATCGGCACCATCATCCACCTGTCGGACCTGAAAGCTCCTAAAGGCGTAGAGTTCGTAGCTCTGGCCCATGGTGATGACAAAGCTGTTGCCAACGTTCACGCTCCACGCGTTGCTCCAGAAGCTGAAGAAGGCGCCGCTGAGTAATCCACTCGCGCGCCGGTGTTGATCGGGTTACAGTGCCGCGCGCCCTGTAACCCAACAACTCCAAGGAAGAGCCCCTGACGTGACCGCCATCCAGTTGATCGTCGGCCTGGGTAACCCCGGCCCCGAATACGAACAGACCCGGCATAACGCAGGGGCTCTTTTCGTTGAACGCATTGCCAGCGCCCAGCGTGTTTCGCTGACCGCTGACAAAAAGTATTTCGGCCTGACGGCTAAGTTCAGCCATCAGGGCAACGACGTTCGTTTGTTGATCCCGACCACCTACATGAACCGTAGCGGCCAGTCCGTGGCGGCCTTGGCCAATTTCTTCCGCATCAAACCGGAAGCGATACTGGTGGCACACGACGAACTCGACCTGCCTCCGGGCGTTGCCAAGCTCAAGCGCGGCGGCGGCCATGGGGGGCACAACGGGCTGCGAGACATCATTGCGCAGCTCGGCAACCAGAACGACTTCTACCGCCTGCGGCTTGGCATAGGCCACCCGGGTGACGCCAAACTGGTCTCCAACTTCGTCCTGGGCCGCGCGCCGCGCGCCGAGCAGGAGAAGCTCGACGCCAGCATCGATTTTGCCCTCGGCGTGCTGCCGGACGTGCTTGCCGGCGACTTCGCCAAGGCGATGCGCGAGCTGCACAGCCAGAAGGCCTGATTTCCTAGAGAGGGGAATATCCATGGGTTTCAATTGCGGCATCGTCGGCCTGCCCAACGTCGGCAAGTCCACCCTGTTCAACGCCCTGACCAAGTCTGGCATCGCGGCGGAGAACTTCCCTTTCTGCACCATCGAGCCAAACAGCGGCATCGTGCCGATGCCCGATGCGCGCCTGGCGGCTCTGGCGGAGATCGTCAAGCCTAACCGCATCCTGCCGACCACCATGGAGTTCGTCGACATCGCCGGCCTGGTGGCCGGTGCCTCGAAGGGCGAAGGCCTGGGCAACAAGTTCCTCGCCAACATCCGCGAGACCGACGCCATTGCCCACGTGGTGCGCTGCTTCGAAGACGAGAACGTGATTCACGTTTCCAACAGCGTCGACCCCAAGCGTGACATCGAGATCATCGACCTCGAGCTGATCTTCGCCGACCTCGACAGCTGCGAGAAGCAGCTGCAGAAGGTTGCGCGCAACGCCAAGGGCGGCGACAAGGAAGCCCTGGCGCAGAAGGCCATCCTCGAAAAGCTGATCCCGCACTTCACCGAAGGCAAGCCTGCGCGCAGCCTGATGAAGAACATGGCTGACGACGAAAAAGCCGTCATCCGTGGTTTCCACCTGCTGACCAGCAAGCCGGTGATGTACATCGCCAACGTCGCCGAAGACGGCTTCGACAATAACCCGCACCTGGACGTGGTCAAGGCCATTGCCGAGGAAGAAGGCGCGGTGGTGGTGCCGGTGTGCAACAAGATCGAAGCGGAAATCGCCGAGCTGGACGACGGTGAAGAGAAGGACATGTTCCTCGAGGCCCTGGGCCTGGAAGAGCCTGGCCTGAACCGCGTGATCCGCGCCGGTTACGAACTGCTGAACCTGCAGACCTACTTCACTGCCGGCGTGCAGGAAGTACGCGCCTGGACCGTTCGCATCGGTGCCACCGCACCGCAGGCGGCCGGTGTCATCCACACCGACTTCGAAAAAGGCTTCATCCGCGCCGAAGTAGTGGCCTATGACGACTTCATCCAGTTCAAGGGTGAAGCCGGTGCCAAGGAAGCCGGTAAATGGCGCCTGGAAGGCAAGGACTACATCGTTAAAGACGGCGATGTGATGCACTTCCGCTTCAACGTCTAAGCGGCAGCCTGCAGTCCCAACAGAACCCCTTGAGGCCCACGCCTCAAGGGGTTTTGTTTTTCTGGATCTGCGAGCGGCCCGGTCCTTGAGCATCTAGACTTCGATCGAGCACTCTCCCGCCAGAGCCCATATCATGCCCGAAACACCTCGTGTCGGCTGGCAACGCTGGTTACCCGGCCTGGCGACCCTGCTCCATTACAACCCTGCCTGGCTGCCCAGGGACATCGCCGCCGGCCTGGTCCTTACCACCATGCTGGTACCGGTGGGTATCGCCTACGCCGAAGCCTCTGGCGTCTCTGGTATCTATGGCCTGTACGCCACCATCATCCCGCTGCTGGCCTATGCCCTGTTCGGCCCCAGCCGCATCCTGGTGCTAGGCCCGGACTCGGCCCTGGCCGCGCCGATCCTGGCGGTAGTGGTGCAATACGCTGCCAGCGACCCGCAACGCGCCATTGCCGTCGCCAGCCTTATGGCCCTGGTGGCGGGAGCTTTCTGCGTGATCGCCGGGCTGTTGCGCCTGGGCTTCATCACCGAGTTGCTGTCCAAGCCTATCCGCTATGGCTACATGAATGGCATCGCACTTACGGTACTGATCAGCCAGTTACCCAAGCTGTTCGGCCTCAAAGTGAACAGCGAGGGCCCCCTGCGCGACCTTTTGCTGCTGGGCCAAGCGTTGCTCAACGGCCAAGGGCACTGGCCAAGCTTCATCGTTGGCGCCGGTAGCCTGATGCTGATCATATTGCTGAAGCCTTTCAAACGCCTGCCGGGCATCCTCATCGCGGTGGTGCTGGCGACGCTGGCGGTGAGCCTGTTCAACCTCGACCAACTGGGCGTCAAGGTACTGGGCCAGTTGCCTCAGGGCCTGCCTGGCCTCGTCTTCCCCTGGGTAACAGACATCGATCTGGTCGAAGTGGTTTTGGGCGGTATTGCCGTAGCGCTGGTGTCGTTCGCCGATACCAGTGTGCTGTCACGCTCCTACGCCGCACGTCTGAAAATGCCCGTGAACCCCAACCAGGAAATGTTCGGTCTGGGTGTAGCCAACCTGGCCTCGGGGCTGTTCCAGGGCATCCCGATCAGCAGCAGCTCGTCGCGTACCCCGGTAGCCGAGGCTGCCGGGGCGCAGACCCAGCTTACCGGTATCATTGGTGCACTGGCGGTCACCCTCCTGCTGCTGCTCGCGCCAGACCTGATGCAGCATCTGCCTAACAGCGCACTGGCGGCAGTGGTGATTGCCGCGGCACTGGGCTTGTTCGAGTTCACCGATCTCAAGCGCATCTTCCGCATGCAACAGTGGGAGTTCTGGCTGTCGTTCACCTGTTTCGTCGGTGTTGCCGTGTTCGGGGCGGTTCCTGGTATATGCATAGCCGTGGTGATTTCGGTTATCGAGTTCCTGTGGGATGGCTGGCGGCCGCACCACGCGGTGCTCGGCCGTGCCGAGGGGCTGCGTGGCTACCATGACGTGCAGCGTTATCCACAGGCCCGTCGGATCCCGGGGCTGGTGCTGCTGCGCTGGGACGCGCCGTTGTTCTTTGCCAATGCCGAGCAGTTCCAGAGCACCGTGATGGCGGCGCTGGAAGCATCGCCAACACCGGTGCAGCGACTGGTGATTGCCGCCGAGCCGGTGACCAGCATCGACATCACTTCGGCGGACATGCTGGGCGAGCTGGACCGGGCGCTAGAGGCGCGTGGGGTGGAGTTGCAGTTTGCCGAGATGAAAGACCCGGTGAAGGACAAGATGCGCCGATTCGAGTTGTTCGAGCATATGGGCGAGAAGGCTTTTCACCCCACAGTGGGTGCGGCAGTTGATGCTTACCTGAAGGACACCGGGGTTGACTGGCAGCCGTAGGTTATCCTGCGCAGGTCCGGCGCCGATCGATCCAGATCAGCATGGCACTGGCATACACCGATACCGCCAAAAACAAGGCCATGCGCACCGCAAACGCTTTATACACATCCTGCCCGCCGGCGCTGTCCTGCACCGACTGCCCCAGCAGGATCAGCAGGGTGGTGATGCAGCTGACCCAGAACGCCGGACTCTGCCGGTTCGGCACCGCCTGGTACAACCGTCGCGCCTGCCAGAGAGCAAACAGCAGCACCCACAGAAAGAACATCCACACGTGCACAAACAGGCTCAGCGCCCCCCACAGCAGCATCGCCAACAACCCCGCCAGCAAGGTCGAGCCGATCAGCTCGCGGCTGGCGTGGCGTGCGCGGGTCTCGCCGGCCTGTTGCCCCACGCTCACCGCTTTCATGATCAGGGGCATGTACTGGTCTGGGGCTATCAGCGCCAGCAGAAAGGCAGGCATCACAATCAGCGTGGCACGCAGCGCCACCCAGCTCACATGCTCGCTGCCCAGTAGCGCAGGCGCCGGCTGCGGTGGCGCATTGGCAGGCTCGGGGAACAACGCATGCGCCGCTGCAGAGCCCAACACCGCCAGAAGCATGCCTTTGGCCAGCGCTTCGACCACCGACAGCGCCAAGCTGAAGTCGCTGGTGCCGGCAGCGGCAATCATGGTCAAGCCGATTACCAGCAGGTTGGCCAACAGGCCGTTGCCGCCCTTCAGCGCGTAGCGCAGGGTCAGGAACACCCCCACCCCCACCAGCAACACACCGCTCGCCGGGGCATGACGCAACAGCGGAATCAGCAGCAGCCCGCTGCCACAACTGAGCAGTACCAGCACCGCCAGGGCCGGCGCCGCCTTGAGTGGCAGCGGCTGGCTGCGCGTGGCCAGCAGCAGCACCGCGAACACCGGCGCCAGGATCGGCACCGGCAAACCCATGCCAAAGCTTGCGGCCAAGCACAACGCCACGCCCCAGGCCAGGCGCATGGCACGCAGGCCGCGCAGCTCAATAGGCATAAGATAGCCAGCTCATCAGCCACATGAACATCCGGCCCAGCAGGTTCAACGGATTGCCTTCACCCGGCAGCGCCATGACCTCGGCCTGGCCGCCGACCCGCAGCGCGGTCTTGTCCTGCAGCTGGTCGCGCTCCAGTTCGACTATCACTGGAAAGCGTTGCGCCGAACGCAACCACTCGCGGCTGTTCTGCACAGTCGGCAGCGTGCCTGGCGGAGTGCTCTGGCCCACGCTCACGCCGTAGCCAATGCTGCGTATCCGCCCTTTCAGCACGGTGCCGGGCAATGCGTCGAGCACCACCAGCACCGGGGTGCCGGGGCGAAGGCGGCCGAGGTTGTTCTCGGTCATGTCGGCGCTGATCCACACGTCATGAATCGTGATCAAGGTCATCATCGGGCTGCCCGCCCCGACATAGTGGCCAACATCGGTGCGCAGGTCGGTGATCAAACCATTGGCATCGGCGCGCACCACGGTGCGAGCCAGGTCCAGACGGGTTTTTTCCACGTTGGCCGTCGCGCTGCGCAGTTGCGCGTTGTCGGCCTCGGCGCCGCCCTGCTGTTCACGGGCGCGCTCGACTTCGGCACGCGCCGCCGCTACCTGGCTTATGGCCTGGTCGCGCGTTGCCTGGGCGCCTTCCAGCCGACGCACCGATACCGTGCCGGGGTCTTCTTCGATCAACCGCTTGAGGCGCGCGGCGTCCTGCCGCGCCTTGCGCTCGTTGGCCTGGGCCGCCACCAGCGCGGCCTGGGCCGAATCAATGCCAGCGGTACTGGCGCCGATCTGCCGGCGCACGGTATCGAGATCGGCTTCGGCGCGGGCCAGGGCAATGCTGTACTGCTCTTGATCGAGCTCGAACAGTACATCACCCCGGCGCACTTCCTGGTTGTTGCCCACCGCCACGCGTTTGATCTGCCCGGCCACTTCAGCAGCGACCGGAACAACATAGGCCTGCAGCCGGGCCTGCTGGGTGTAGGGTGTAAAACGGTCGGCCAGCAGGTACCAGACCAGACTGACGATGATCAGAACAACTATCCAGCGCATGCCGCGGTCAGGGGCTGGCGGCGTTTGTGCGGCGTCGCTCATTTTGGCTCACCTTGTTCAGGGTTGGCAGCAGCCGGCTCGCTCAGCAGGTCGCCCCAATCGCTACGGTTCTCCATCTGCTGGCGGCTGGCAGGGTCGATCGGCTTGCGCGTGTTGTCCCAGCCGCCCCCCAACGCCTTGTACAGGCTCACCAGGCTACTCACCGCATTGCCTCGACTGACCAGGTAACCATCCTGTTGCTGCAGCAGCAGTTGCTGGGCGTCGAGCACGCGCTGGAAGTCGGCGAAGCCTTCCTGATACTGCGAACTGGCCAGGTTCAACGAACGCTGGGCAGCCTGAGAGGCTTCCTGGCGAATGCTGGCGCTTTGCAGCGAACGCACCAGGCCACTGGCGGCGTCGTCCGCCTCACGGGCGGCTTCGCGCACGCTCTGATGGTACAACTCGATCAATTGTTGCAGACGGGCATCCTCCACGCGGACGGCGTTCTTGCGCCGGCCGTAATCGAAGGGGTTCCAGATCAGGCTCGGGCCTGCGGCGAGCTCGAAGGTGTCGGGCAGGTGACTGGCCGACAACAAGGTCCAGCCGATACTGCCGAGAAGGCTCAGTTGTGGATAAAGGTCCGCCTCGGCCACGCCCACCAGCGCAGACTGCGCCGCCACGGCCTGTTCAGCGGCACGAATGTCCGGCCGCCGTTGCAACAGGCTGGCAGGTACGTCGTGAAGCACGGCGCGGTCCGGCAAAGGCAAAACGCCGTGTTGCGCATCCAGCTGGGGCAGCGGTCCTGGCGGACGACCCAGCAGCGAGCACAGCACGTTGCGCAAGGCATTGAGCTGGTTTTCGAACTCCGGAATGGTGGCCTGGGTGGCCAGATACTGGGTACGCGCCTGTTGCCAGTCCAGTTCGTCATTTTCACCGTGGCGGAACAGCCGTTCGGTGATCTCCAGGCTACGTGCCTGGCGCCGGGCGTTCTGTTGCGCAATATCCAGCCGCGCCTCGGCTGTACGCAGGGCGAAATAGGTGTCAGCCACCTGCGCTCGCAACAGCAGCATGGCGTCGGCGTAGTTGGCCTGGGAGGCGAAATAAACGGCATCAGCGCTTTCGATTGCCCGACTGAATCGGCCCCAGAAGTCGACTTCCCAAGCGATGTCGAAACCGACGCTGGCCTGCCAGAACACCGAGTCACGAGCGCTGGCAGTACCAGACTGGTTCTGCTTCAGGTACAAGCTCTGCGCACTCAACTGCTGCATTTGCGGATAGCGCCCGGACTGCACGATGGCCAGTTGGGCGCGGGCTTCAGCGATACGCAGGCCTGCCACGCGCAGGTTGGTGTTATTGGTATCGGCCTCGGAAATCAGCGCGTCCAGCGTCGGGTCGGTGAACACCGCCCACCACTGGCGCAAATCAGGCGCCGCAGCGCTACGCACCGCCTGCTCTAGCAACGGCGTACTCCAGCCACCCAGCCACGGGGTCTGAGGCGCTGCGAAATCCGGCCCGACCCGGGTACACCCCGCCAGCACAATCAGCAGCGCAAGGCCATGCCAGCGGTTGGCCATGGCAAGCTCAGGGCGCAGGTGGCGCCGGCTGCTCCGGCACCTGCAGCGCAACCCATTGCCAGAACAGTACGTAAGTCACGCCCAGGATCACCGGACCGATGAACAGGCCGATGATGCCTTTGACCACCATGCCGCCCAGAGCCCCGATAAGCACCACTGGCATCGGCACATCCACCCCTCGCCCCAGCAACAGCGGCTTGAGCACGTTGTCGGCCAGCCCGGCGACGAAGGTGTAGATGGCGAAAATCACAGTCGCCACGGTGAAGCCTTCGGCGTTGAACACATAGATGATGACCGGCAGCGTAATCAAGGTAGCCGGTGCCTGGGCAATGCCCAGCATGAGGATGACAATGGCCAGCATCCCGGCCCCGGGGACGCCCTTCACTACAAAACCGACACCGATCAGCAGCATCTGAATAAAGGCAATGCCGATCACGCCTTGCGCCACTGCGCGTATGGTAGCCGTGCACAGTCTGGCCAGCGGCTTGCCACGCTCTTCGCCCGATACCCGCATGGCGATGCGCTGCGCTGCAACTTCGCCACGCTCACCAAAAGCCATGAGTACCCCAGAAATGATTATTGCTCCGATAAACAGCAGGAAGGCTCCGCCAGCACTGGCTGCAGCCCCCAGCAGGGTAAGCCCGGCGCCCTTGAGCTGGGGCATCCATTGGTTCAGGACGCTGGCCATGTTCTGGGAGGCGGCCAGCCAGAGCGCATGCACCTTCGGCCCGATCAGCGGCCAGGCAGCCACCGACTCAGGGGGTGAAGGCACACTCCAGGCACCGCTCCTGAGCAGGCCCACCATGCTGTCCACCGACTCACCGATGGACATCACTACCAGGTAGATCGGCACCAACAACACCAACAGCAGCAGCACCACCACCAGTGTCGCTGCATAGCCGTGCTTGAGCCCGGTGCGGTGCTGAAGGCGACGATGCAGTGGGTACAAGGTAATCGCCAGAATCATCGCCCACAGCATCAACTCCAGGAATGGCTGGAACGTCTGGAAGGCGAACACCACCAGAGCAGCCACCAGGCCAGCCTTGATGAGTACATCGAGCAACCCCCGTGACAGATTGCTGTCCAGCTTGAAACTCGGCTGCATGGATCACCTCCGAACACTCAGTGCGCCGCATGGCGCGGTCAGTGGCCCGTTTCAGGGCTTGGCTGCGCAGGGTTGTCATCACGCAACTGCCGGGCCAGGGCCATCATCACCAAGGGCACCACGGCCATCGACAAGGTGATGGCCAGTACCAGCAGATCGTGCACCTGCTGCGTCAGCACCTGATGGTCAAGCGCCAGCTTGAACACCACGAACGCAAACTCCCCGCCAGACGCCAGCACCACCGCCAGGCACAAGGCCTGGGCCCTGTTGAGCCCGCCCGCCGTGCGTGCCAGCCCAAACAGCAGGGGTAACTTGACTGCCACCAGCAACAATGTCAGACCCAACACTATCAGCGGCATGCCAAACAGCAGCCGCAGGTCGGCACTCATGCCGACACCGACGAAAAACAGCCCGAGGAGCAGGCCTTTGAGCGGCTCGATCTGGGTTTCCAGCTCATGTCGAAATGGCGAATCTGCCATCAGCACGCCAGCCAGGAAGGCGCCCAGCGCCATCGACACCCCCACATGCTCCATAAGCCAGGCCGCCCCCAGCACCACCAGCAACGCGGTAGCCGTCGACAGCTCTGGCAAACCCGAGCCGACCGTCCATTTGAAGACCGGGGTGAACAGGTAGCGGCCGAACACGATCAGCACGCCAATACCGGCCAATACCGCGAGCACCGGCCAGCCACGTTCTTCGGCGGCACTGCTATCCCCCCCCAGCATTGGCACCACGGCAATCAGTGGAATGGCAGCAATGTCCTGGAACAACAGAATTGCCACGGCCAGGCGCCCGTGTGGCTTGCCCAGGTCCTTGCGCTCGGCCAGTACCTGCAGGCCAAAGGCCGTGGATGACAAGGCCAGGCCCAGCCCCAGCACGATTGCAGCCGCCTTTGATTGGTCAAACAGGAAATAGGCGCACAGCCCCAGTAGCAGTGCCGTCAGGCCCACCTGCAATGTGCCAACGCCAAACAACGCCCGGCGCATGGTCCACAAGCGCCTGGGGGAAAGCTCAAGGCCAATGACGAACAACAGCATGACCACACCCATCTCCGACAGGCGTGCAACGTTGTCCGGGTTGTTCAGCAGGCCAAGCACCGAGGGCCCGATCAGCATACCGGCCAACAGATAGCCGGGGACTGCGCCCATTTTCAACCGCTGCGCAAGCGGCACAAGAAGCACCACAGCCAACAGGAACACCACTGTCGCCTGCAGCAAGCTGCCGTCATGTGGCATAGACTCGCACCCTCGCTATTGCCCGCAAGGGCGGGATCAGAAACGCTCTTCGACCGCTTTGAACGGGTAGGCCAAGGGCTGGTATTTGCCGATCTTGCCGCGTTTGGGCAGCTTCACGATCTGCTCGCGGGTGATGTCCTTGTAGGGAATGCGCGTCAGCATGTGGCTGATGATGTTCAGCCGGGCGCGGCGCTTGTCGTTGGAATGGGCTACGAACCACGGCGCCCATGACGAGTCGGAGGCGGCGAACATGTCGTCGCGGGCCTTGGTGTAGGCATCCCAGCGGGTATACGACTTGAGGTCCATCGGCGACAGCTTCCATAGCTTGCGGCCGTCGTTGATGCGGTCCTGCAGGCGGCGGGTCTGCTCTTCGGCGCTGACTTCAAGCCAGTATTTGACAAGAATGATGCCCGACTCGACCATCATCTTCTCGAACAGCGGCACCACACTGAGGAACTTGCTGGCCTGCTCATCGCTGCAAAAACCCATCACCCGCTCGACACCGGCGCGGTTGTACCAGCTGCGGTCGAAGATCACCACTTCGCCTGCTGCGGGCAGGTGGCCCAGGTAGCGTTGCACGTACATCTGGGTTTTTTCCCGCTCGGTCGGAGCCGGCAGCGCCACTACGCGAAACACCCGGGGGCTGACGCGCTCGGTGATGGCCTTGATGGTCCCGCCCTTGCCTGCACCGTCGCGGCCTTCGAAGACAATGCACACCTTCAAGCCCTTGGCCACCACCCACTCCTGCAGCTTGACCAGTTCGACATGCAGGGGCTTGAGCGCTTTTTCGTAAGCCTTGCCACCCAGTTTCTCGTGCTGGTCCTGGGTGGCTTTTTTCCTTGATGGCTTCGACATGTCCCTCTCCACAGGGCGAATGAAGAGTCAGTATGGTTGATCCATGGCAGTTTGCTGCTTCGCTTGCCGTGCCGGCATCAGGGGAGATGGCGGAAAGGTTGCTGAATATTGGTTGCAGCAGATGACAGGTGCTCTGCAAAAGCACCTGAAAGTCCTGATGCAATCCCTGTGGGATCGCCGCACCGCCGCTCCCACAAGGATTGTTGTTGGGCTCAACAGCGGCTTCTGGTCGATGGCCGCCCCAGAGCAGTGGCCGTATTTGGGGTTTTCGCTGACGAGCCTACTTTGTAACGCGCCGATACCGCTGCTTGGGACTACGAGGAGAATCAGGGTCTGTCATCTCGATCAATCCAGCAGCGAGAGCCGCGTGCAAGTAACTCTTGCGGAATGTGGCCCGGTGCGAAAGACCCAGCTGTTGCATAAGCTCCCCGGCCTTCAAGGCGATACCCACAGGCATTACATTCAAGAGACTCGCTACTTGGTCGGTTACTTGGTCGGTTACTTGGTCGGTCGCTGGATTGCTTTGTTTGGCTTCGACAAGCGCCTGCAGCAAGGCTCCGAGCATGTATTCAACAAAAGGGGTTGATTCCGCGGCTTGGTCAGCCGCCGCCAGGGCAGCGTAGTAAGCGTCCTGCTGCTCTCGAATAACCGTTTCCACCGGTAAGAACGCCAGCACCGGCCGCCACCGGCTGAGCAACAGGGTCTGCCAGAGCCGCCCCATTCGCCCATTGCCATCTGCAAACGGGTGAATGAATTCAAACTCGTAATGGAAAACACAGCTGGTGATCAGCGGGTGCCAATCGTTGCTTGCCAGCCAATCAAGTAAATCCTGTACCAGTGTCGCGACTCGACTGGCAGGTGGTGCCATATGCAGCAGGCGGGAGCCGCGGTAAATGCCTACGCCACCCCGACGATAGCGGCCAGCGTCATCAATCAGCCCATGCATCAGCAAGCCGTGCGCAGCGAGCAGATCACTCTGGGCGTCGGCACGCCAACCTGGCATCGCGTCATACGCAGCGAATGCATTGCGCACCTCCTGGATTTCACGCGGCAAGCCCATCACGCGCTTGCCGTCGAGCAACGCTGTTACCTGCTCTACGCTCAAGGTGTTGTTTTCTATCGCCAGTGATGCCTGGATAGTGCGAATACGGTTACCACGGCGCAGCTGCGGTGTCAGCGCTGCATCGCAGTAGGTAGTCAAAAAACCCACTTGCTCACTGATTTCGGCTACCAGTGCCAGAATCCGAGGAGTCACAGTCAGCGGTGGTTGGTAGTTGCTCATTGCCTGCGGTCCATGGGAATCGAGAGCGTCGCGACACCGGTGCGTAACTGCCACAAAATGATTACCACGACCGCGCTCACCTTAATCCAGGGACATCACGGGGTAAAGGAAGCGCGCCCATCACTTCACAAATTCCTGAACTGATTATTTGCCCCCAGCGATTTTTCCCCTCGCCCACCGCCACCAGAATCGCTTCACCACAATCACAAAAACCGTGAGGCCACTCCCGTGGACCAGACACTCCAGGTACGGCAAGCCGCCGCTGCCCTCGTTGCCGCGTTTGCCAGCAACGACACCGCCCGCTATTTCGCCTGCTTCAGCGAAGACGCCACGTTCCTTTTCCACACCTTGCCGCAACCGCTGCTGTCGCGCCGTGCCTACGAGCAGCTCTGGGCCCAGTGGCAGGCAGAGGGCTTTGCAGTGCTGGCCTGCGAGTCGGGTAATGCCCATGTGAGCCTGCAAGGGGACGTGGCCATCTTCATGCACGATGTAGCCACGCATATCCGCATCGCCGGTGAAGACCACCAGTTGAGCGAGCGCGAGACTATCGTCTTCCGCCGCCAGGGTGAGCAGTGGCTCGCCTGCCACGAGCACCTGTCGGTCGCATCACCAGCCTGATCGTTGTTTCTAGCGGCCTTGCCGCCCTGCCATCGCCCCCACAACAAGGCCCGCGCACTGCGCCGGCCCACAACAACCGCGCTGGAGCATCACCATGAGCCACTCGACCGGTATCGAGACCAATGGCGTCGAACAGATCCCCGACGATCAACGCGACGCCGCCCCGCTGGACCTGTTCCGCCTGATCTTCGGCGGCGCCAATACCTTTGCCACAGCCGTACTGGGCAGCTTCCCGGTACTGTTCGGGCTGTCGTTCCAGGCGGGCGTGTGGGCGATCTTGCTCGGCGTCGCCGTGGGTGCGCTGATTCTCGCGCCAATGGGCCTGTTCGGGGCAATCAACGGCACCAACAACGCCGTGTCGTCTGGCGCACACTTTGGTGTGCACGGGCGTATCGTCGGCTCGTTCCTGTCGCTGCTCACTGCGGTGGCGTTCTTCTCGTTGTCGGTGTGGAGCTCGGGTGATGCCTTGGTCGGCGGTGCCAA